>NZ_KE384560.1:1056959-1313047 GCF_000426725.1 Sporocytophaga myxococcoides DSM 11118
CCTGTAAAGCGAATTTTTCCGGAGCCGGAGGATCCTTTAATTCAGTTCCGCATTTGTGATTTGAAGAAAGACTTTTGTTGAGTTTGGCAGCGTCTGTCGGCCCGTAATAAAGAACACGATGCTTTATAGAGTTAAGACTTTTTACTATGTCAGTCAATTCGGAAGGCTTCATAGAGCGCAGTTGCTCTTCTGAAAGTATTGTTGTAAAAGGAGAGTGGGGGCCATACTTAGCATAACTCACAAGTCCTGAACGGAATATTATGTCCTTGTTAAGCTTATTGTCTTTTCTGGCTTTTAGTGACCTTTCTACAAGGTTATTATAAGCTACAGGATCTTCCTGTGGAGTCTTAAGTATTTTTTCAAAAAGTTTTAGAGCTTGATTGAAATTCTCCTGAAGTCCTGTAAGGGTAAAGAACATAGCATCTGCTGACATCGAGAATGAATAGGAACATCCTATTTTATAAAACTCTTTTTTCAGTTCTTCACTTGATAAACCTTTTACTCCCAAAAAGTCAAGGTAACTAACTGCAAGGCCGTACTTTGGTGAATGTTCTCTTCCGATATCCCATACATAGTTAAGTGTAAATATGTCATTCTCCGTGTTCTTTTTATAAGTGACAGGTAGATTAGTCTTAGTTTTGAATTGCAATAATTCTTTATTGAAATCTATCCAGACCGGTTTAATGCTATCGCTAGGCTGATTCATTACAAACTCAAAGAACGGAGAGTGATCTTCTCTATTAAGAGGCACAGGCGATATTTGCGGTTTGGGTACTTTTTTGATTGTGGTATCAGTACCTGTAAATTTGTAAACAGCTACATAATTTGAATCAAATCTTTGTTTTACAAATTCTACGATTTGTTCTTTGGTGATAGAGGAAAGGACTTCTGTTTCTTCCACGCTTCTCTGCCATGGTTCTCCAGTGATAAAGCTTTCGACAAATGCATCAGCTCTGGCTTTGTTGCTTTCATAAGACTGCATTTTCGACATCTTGATATCATTGATGGTGGCTTTAATGAGCCATTCTTCAAATTTTCCTTTTTTTAATGAATCCAATTGGGCGAGCAATAACACCTTTAGGTCTTCCAATGTCTGTCCCTGTTTTGGTCTTCCACCCATTACAAAAATTGAATAATCATTTAATGCCATGTCATAGGCAAAGGCAGATAGTACTTTTTGTCTCTGATTGAGGTTTAAGTCTATCAGGCCGGCCTGCCCATTAGTGAGTAGGAGACTTATAAGTTTTAGGTAATAAAAATCTGGAATAAAATTATTTTTAACTTCTTGTCCTTTTATGCCATTGAATCTGAAAGCCACTGTAAGATTTTCTGCATCAGGTCCGTAAACATCAATTTTTTCAGGTCTTTTAATCGGACTCTCTGTAGGAGGAGTGAATGGCGCAACAGCTTTTTCCTTTAGCCTGCTAAAGCTTTTATCAATGATTCTGATCGCTTTTTCAGGATCGAAATCACCACTCATACATATTGCTATGTTATTGGGAACATAATATCTGTCAAAATATTTTTTTATTTCTGTTATGGAAGGGTTTTTCAGATGTTCTACAGTACCTATTGTTGTCTGGGTTCCGTATTGATGCCTTTGGAAAAGTCCAGACATCATTGCCTCATATACTTTTCTCTTATCATTGTCCAACCCCCTGTTTTTTTCTTCATAAACGGCTTCCAGCTCTGTATGGAATAAACGTGGAACAACAGTACTAAAACGTTCACTTTCAATTTCTGCCCATCTCTCCAGGCTGTTGGAAGGTATATCATTTACATAGACAGTTTGCTCAAGAAATGTATAAGCATTAGTTCCTGTGGCTCCAATGTTACTGAGCATTTTATCGTATTCGTTGGGTATGCTGAATTTAGCTGCTAGCAGAGAAGTGGAGTCTATTTTTTGGTATAGTCTTGTTCTTTGCTTCTCGTCTCTGGTTGTTCTGTACACCTCATAAAGATTTTCTATTTCCTTTAGTAAAGGTTCTTCTTTAGCCCAGTCATTTGTTCCGATTTTTGAAGTGCCTTTGAAAAGTATATGTTCCAGATAATGTGCAAGACCAGTATTGGTTGCTGGATCATTTTTACTTCCTGCTTTTACAGCGATATAAGTCTGGATCCTTGGAGCGTCTTTGTATACTGTCATGTAAACTTTCAGCCCGTTTTTCAGCGTGTAGATCCGTGTTTTCAGAGGATCATTTGTAACTGTTTCAAAGGTATATTCACCTGAAGAATGTCTCTCTGTAACAAACTTAGAAGGTTGCCCCAATACCCATAAAGGGAGTAGGAGTAAAAGGAAAATTTTCCTGATCATTGGAGTATTATGAACTATGGTTTAAAAATTATTGATATTAAAGGGAAACCCCTTAGTGGTTCTAAAAGTTATTTCCGGCGAAATTTAAAAAATAAAAATGACAGCTTGATTAGAATTCAGATTCAAGGCCGAATCTTTTTCTTAACTCATCAATGATAGGATATTTCTGAGTTAAGTAGTTAAGCTTTTCTTTTGGAGTATAGATTAATTTTACTTCGTCCTGAGAAGAGAGTTCAGCTTCGAGCTGAAGGGTTTTGTTACTAATCTTGCTTCTCAGAAAATCAAGCAGAGATGATCTCATTTCATTTATCTGATCTTGTTGGATGAAATTATCAAGTTTAATTTTGATAATATTACCATCTACCAAATCATATACTCTATCAATAATAAAGTATTCATTCATTTTACCTTCGTTTCTAAGGTTCATGGCATATTCCTGCCAGTACTTCATGAGTTCTTTCGGGTCAATGGGTTTATTTACTGTAATCAGATCTGATGCAGAAACCGTTTCGACTTTCTTTTCCGGCATCTTAGTGTCTGCCCCTTTTTGGAGATCTTTCAGACTGGGAAGCTTAATAGTGGATTTAAGCTCTGATTTCTCAGCAGCAGGTTTGGGAGCCGCTGGTCCTGCATTGTTTTTGGATTCGGCAGGCGCCTCTGCAGGCGCCCCGGATCCATTAATATTTACTGTATCAGCTTTTTTTTTTAACTCCTCAGGCATTGCCCGGAGTTCAGAACCAAGATTTATAGCCTGGTTGAGAAAGGCCATTTTCATGAGCGCAAGCTCAATGAGAAGTCTCGGGTTTTTGCTGTTTTTGAATTGAAGATCACATCCGCTGATAATATTCAGACAAGACATAAGGAATGAAATAGACGCTGCTTCTGCCTGAGAACCATATTTCTGTTTCACCTCATCAGATACTTCAAGGAGTTTAAGTGTTGCAGCATCTTTGCATACAAGGAGATTACGCAAATGCTCTCCTAGTCCTATGATAAAGTTATGTCCGTCGAAACCATCTCTCAGAATTTCATCATATACAAGCAATGCACCAGCTACATCCTGGCGATTCAGCAAGTCTGTCATCTTGAAGTAATAATCATAATCAAGTATATGCAGATTGTCAATTGTACACTTGTAAGTAACAGTATTGTCAGAAGAGAATGTGACAATCAGGTCAAATAGAGAAAGGGCATCTCTTAGGGCTCCATCTGCCTTTTGGGCGATCAGGTGTAGTGCTTGTGCTTCAGCTTTAATAGTTTCTTTCTCTGCAATTCGGGCGAGGTGAGCAGCAATATCTTTTACTGATATTCTGCTAAAGTCAAATATCTGACAACGTGAAAGGATAGTTGGTATAATCTTATGCTTTTCAGTCGTTGCCAGGATAAAGATTGCATATTTAGGAGGTTCTTCCAGGGTCTTAAGAAATGCGTTAAATGCCGCATTTGACAACATGTGAACCTCATCTATAATATAGATTTTATATTTTCCATATTGTGGAGGGTATCTTACCTGGTCTACAAGATTTCTGATGTCGTCTACAGAGTTGTTGGAGGCAGCATCGAGCTCATGTACGTTAAATGATGCATTGTTATTGAAACTTTTGCATGATTCACATTCATTACACGCCTCAATTTCAGAAGTAATATTTTCGCAATTGATTGTTTTGGCCAAAATACGGGCATTAGTAGTCTTACCGACTCCTCTTGGTCCGCAAAAGAGAAATGCCTGAGCTAAATGCTTATTTTTAATAGCATTTTTTAGCGTTGTAGTTATATGAGACTGACCGACAACTGTTTCAAAAGTAGTCGGACGGTATTTCCTTGCCGAAACAACAAAATTTTCCATCCTCGCAATTTATATAATTTCTGTTATTTTTTAAACGGAAGGAACGTCTAAATTGGATACTTTATGTGGAAAATTTCAATGTTTCTGATTCAAAACTGGTTATAAGGCTGAAAGCTAAAAGCTTAGTGCTGAAAGTTAAAAGTCTAAAGCTTTTTTAATTTGAAAATGCCAGATTGATTTAAAAAATATTTATATAATCAATAAAAAGCTGTTGTCCTTCCGGACAACAGCTTGTCTGGTAATTTACTAAAGGTTAGTTTGATAATATTTTAAGAAATCTTGTAGCTTTTTTTCTGGATTTTCATCAAATAGTCTTTCTTCTTCAACATGTCCACTATGGTTAAGAATAGTCACCTTGCATTTTTGCTCTTTTCTGGCAAATTCAAAAGTTCTCAGTACAATATCTCTTTTTGTAGGGCTTCTGAATATAACTTTGTCAGAAATTGCTTCTTTTGCTTCCCAGCAAGAGCCAGCAGGCACAATGCTTATAGATCTGTTCATATCTGTAGTGTGTTATTCTATTTGTGATGATTTTAATTCAAAACACCTTTAGTCAAAAAAGGTTTAAGATTTAATATACAGGTAATAAATATTTTTTAATTTCTCATTTATAAATCAATTAATAATGAAAGGTTTTATTGCTCATCTTTTTATAATACTGTCTTTATCTTCAATATCCTTTGCACAGAACGGACTTTTGCATTCAGGACCTATGCCGGGCTTTTCCGGAAAAAACAGAGTAAACATCTGGCTTCAGACTAAAGAACCCTCCAACGCAAAAATAAAATATTGGATATATGAGGATGAAAATGGTTTTGACTATAGTTCTGAAGTTGCATCAGATGTAGAGCATGGTAATACATTTCAATTCGATTTAAGAAACCTTAAACCTGGAAAAATGTATCAGTATGAAGTTTATATTAATGATATCAAACAGGAGTTTAAGGAACCTCTTTTCTTCAGAACTCAGCCAGATTCATCTGCTGGCGGTGAGTTTTCTTTTGCAACCGGAAGCTGTGCATACACTAAAGAGACGGATATAGCGAGTGATGAAGATAAAAACATCTATAAAATTTATACTTCTATAGCAGCACTTAAGCCTGATTTCATGCTCTGGCTTGGTGACAATATTTACTTTGAGAACGCTGATGTTGCAAGCAGGGATGGTATGTTGCACAGATATACTTTTTCAAGAGGTAATCCTTACCTGCAAAATCTTTTAAGAACTTCTCATCACTATGCTATCTGGGATGACCATGATTTTGGTCCCAACGATGCTGACAGTACTTTCAAAAACAAAGCTTACAGCAATGAATTGTTTCGCTTATTCTGGTGCAATAATAATTTAACAGAATTCCAAAAAAGGAATAGCATTGCTAATGTATTTTCATGGAATGATGTTGAGTTTTTTCTTCTTGATGACAGAACATTCAGGGCGCCGGCAAAGATTGCGAGAGCCAATAAGCAGTTGCTAGGAAAAGAGCAGATAAGCTGGCTCATTACTGAACTAAAGAGAAGCAGTGCTACATTTAAATTCATTGCCATGGGCGGGCAGATTCTGAATCCTGATAAGGTATTTGAAAACTATTCAAGATATAAGAATGAATGGAAGTACTTGCTGAGTGAGCTTGATAAAGCTGAGGTAGGGGGAATAATACTATTAACCGGTGACAGGCATTTTTCGGAGGTCACCATGATGCCTAGAAAAGGTAATTATCCTTTATATGAACTGACTTGCTCACCTCTTACCTCAAGTGTTCCGAAGAAGGAGCTAGGTCACAATAAATTAAGGTTAAATGGATCTTTGATTGCTGAAAGAAACTTCAGCATCATTACTATAGGTGGTGAGGGGGAAAAGCGATACATTAATATGACTATCTATTCGAATAAAAGTATGCCATTGTGGGAAAAGAGGATATATAAATCTGAGATATATTAGTAAAGTAAAATACAAATAGATAAAGGAGAGCTAACAAATTTTTTTAACAGTTCTAACTCTCTTATTTATACGGTTGGTTCCAATGAAAGAAAAATATTTTTTATCTGGTCAGCAGTGTTGGAACTTTTTATCATAGACTTGTTTACTCCAACAGCGTCAGCTATTTTTTGCTGTTGTTTATCATCAATATTATGTATTAACAATAAGAAGTCATCCGGAAATTTTTCTTTCAGATGTTGTAACGTTTGCATTGAAAAGTCTGGTAAGAGTGAATCTATTACGACGAGATATAAATCTTCTTTTTTCTGATATGAATGATTGATAAAATCACTCAATGTGTTGTATACACGGAACTCCAGGAACCCTCTCTCTTCAAGTTCTCTATGCAAGCTGCCAAAGCTGGTCTTGCTGTTTTCCAAAAGAATCAGTCTATTCATTTTAAATTCCTAATTGTGTTCTAATCATCAGAAGAACATTGATATTTTAAGGATAGTTTATAGAGTAATTTTTTCTGTTTTTTTTCATAATTAGCCGAACGAGGGTACATCGATAAGATGTTAAATGTTGTATAGGGTAAACATAGACAGATATGGAAATTATTAGTCCGGCTTTTAGAAATGGAGAGATGATACCTCTTGAGTATTCATGTGAGGGAGCAAGCATTAATCCGGAATTACAGTTCGTGGATGTTCCAAAAGGTGCCAAAAGTCTGGTTTTGTTGGTTGAAGACCCGGATGCCCCGACTAAAATTTGGGCTCATTGGGTAGTTTTTAACATGCCAGCTGATTGCAAAGGCATTGCTGAAAATTCAGAACCTGACGGGATTGAAGGGATATCTTCAGGTGGTACGCTAGGGTATGAAGGGCCTTGTCCTCCAGTGGGGGAGCACCATTATATTTTCAGGTTGTTTGCACTAGATAATATGCCAGCAATACCTGAAGAGTCTGATAGAAGAATGCTTTTGAACTATATAAAAGGACATGTTATAGAGGAAGCGACTCTTGTCGGAACCTATGAAAGACAAAAGACTAAAGCAGGAACAATAAACAGAAACAATAAACAGTGAACCATAACAGTAAACAGTAAAGAGTAGCAGTAAACATCATTGTAGAAATAGAAAGAGTAAAGTGAACTATTTATTTTCTCTTATCTCTGTTTTAAGTTTGACTCTTTTGTTACTGCTTACTGTTCATTGTTTCTACTTACTGATTCTGTTTTTTATTCACTTTTTCTGTTCACTGTTTTGAACTTTTCTTAAAATATCTCTGTATGATATTTAACTCAATTAATAGAGAATTTTCAATAAACTTTTTCAGCAAGGAGCTGAGGGTAAAATTTTATTTATAGGCGCGATGAGACAGCTTAAAATTACACAATCTTTAACAAACAGAGACAGTTCTACGGTAGAGAAGTATTTCAATGAAGTTTCTAAAGCAGAGCTTCTGACGCCGGATGAAGAAGCAATTCTTGCAAAGAAAGTAAGAGAGGGAGATGAAGCCGCTTTGGAAAGATTGGTAAAAGCAAATCTTCGATTCGTTATATCTGTAGCGAAGCAGTACCACTATGGAGATATTCCGCTTAATGATTTGATTAATGAAGGAAATATTGGCCTTATTAAAGCTGCTCAGAAGTTCGATGAAACAAAGGGATTTAAATTTATCTCTTATGCTGTATGGTGGATCAGGCAATCTATACTGGACGCTTTATCAAAAAACGGACGATTTGTAAGGTTGCCATTGCATAAGATTATGGAGCGTTCTAAAATAAAACAATTCAGTTCCGAGTTCGAGCAAAAATTTGAACGTGAGCCAACACCTGATGAAGTCGCGGAACATGTCGATTGTAAACCACAGGAAGTTGTAGACTTAAATCCTATAGGGGATAAACCGGCATCACTCCAGGCAGAGTTCGATGATGGAGAAGGTTGTATGCTGGATATCCTGAAACATACAAATTCATCCCATCCTGACCAGGATCTGATGTTTGATTCGGTAAAAAAGGATATTGAACGGATTTTAAGAAAACTTTCCGAAAGAGAAAGAGAAGTTATCCTCAGATTCTTTGGGCTTGGCAGGGAATATAGCGAATCACTGGAAGACATTGCGGCCTCTATGGGGCTTACCAAGGAGCGAGTGCGACAGCTGAAAGAATGTGCATTGCGCAAGCTGAGATCAGGGGTAAAACCAGAGCTGTTAACAGCATATTTTTAACTACAATTTGCGATTTTTCCCTAAGGATTCATCTTTAGTTATTTAATCTGCTAAAAATTATAGAGTTAACAAAATTCATGAATATGGGTTTTTTAAATAAAGGAAGTAGTCATGAATGAAAAATACAACGTCTGTTCAGAAAAGATTGAATCCATGAAAAAGTGGATAGTAGATTATCTGGAAGACGACAGTGCTGTCGTTCTGATTTCTGAAGGACAGTGTGAAAAGGATAGTAGGGAAACGAATGTGATGATATTATATCCCAATCAGGAAACTGTAGTAGGGAAGTCTGTAGGTTTTTTCAAGATTAAAAAGCATTTAACAGAAATTGAGCAGGCAGATATTCCTTGTCTGTTTAATGGCAAGCTTTGCAGGGAGATGAAACCTTGGCGATTAACGGTAGACAGCCATGCAGAGCATAAGATTGTATTAAAGCAAAGAGTGTAGATTATTTATAATTAATAATATTGAATACTAAAAAAAGATGCTTCTGATGAGTATCTTTTTTTAGTATTATAAAATTTTTTAATCATCAGATCTGTCAAACCCTTTAAGATCTGTGTTTTCTATTTCATTGTCATCAATTGTTCCCTTTGAGCCTTTATGAATCGCCTCAACGTTTTTCCTGGCTTCTTCATCGGCAATCCCTGCTCCAAAGGGTAAATGCTCTTCTTCATGATGCTGAAAAGAAGAAGATGGTTTGCTTGGCACCTTTTTAGCCTCTTTCTTTTTCATGTGTTCGGGCATTTTTAGGGAATCTCTGTTGCTGCCGATTTTCCTGGGACGAATTTTTCTTACAACCATATCCTTCTCAAGTGGAGGATTAAAACTTTCATCTTCCAATCGTACATTTTTATCTACATTTATCCTGGATGTAATTTCTTCCTGTATGAATTGATTATCCTTGAAATCTTCTTCATTAAGGGTAACATCCGATAAATCTTCTTCTCCTTCCAGAACAGCTGCAAGGTCCAGTATTTGGTTCATAATATCGGGAAGATCTTCCTGAGCAATTCTCCACAGAGGGTGTAAATCAAGTTCAAGAGTTTCATCAAAGTTTGCGTATTGCAAGCCTTTTAACATATCCCAATCGATCTCTCCATATTTTTCTCTAAACTCATCACTCAACAGAGCAGAGGCACCGCCAATCATAACAAGTTGTTCTATCACAGCTTGTCTTTCATTATCTGAAATGCTAAACTCTGCAAAATCATCTCTTCCGATATAACTTTGTATTTCTCTTATGGAATCGGCCATATCAAGAAGCCTGATTCTATCTTCACTTACCATTGCCATAATCCATTCCTTTTATATCTAACAAGAAAATTCATCCTTTACGTTTCCTAAAACTGATTGCTTTGAGTTTTTTGTTAGTATATTAATATGAATATGCGAATTTAAATCTCTAAGCAGGATGCGGTTATCTTTTGAAGAAGATGCATTGATTTTAATTACCGGAACCGGGCATTTGCCTGGGTGGGCAAAACATAATGTAGTTGCCGGTATAGAAGATCCTAATCTCTTAAAGCGATTAGAAAAGGGGGTGTTGACCTTTCTTCACCTTGTGAGACCTGCATTTGATGAAATTATGAAATTAGCTAAGATAGCAAGAAGAAATTTTGTACCCTTTCATGTCCTGGGCAAAGTGGATCGCAACAATCCCGATAAAGTAATTAATTTAAAAGTAAGGAAAAGGCTGCGGAGACAAGGAGTAAAGAATGTATATCTAACTGATGATAAAAAGGAGTGGGATACGCTTTCATTCAGGCTTAATAGGATTCATACAAGAATGTTAGATGAGCATGGCCCTTTTGATTTTATTGGAGATGTTCATGGCTGTTATCATGAACTGATTGCCTTGATTGATAAACTTGGATATGTAACTACATATACCATGATAAATGGTTCCATTCATAAAAAATATTTTCATCCTCAGGAAAGAAAGTTGGTATTCCTTGGTGATATGGTTGACAGGGGACCGGCAAGCGATAAGGTAATGGAACTTATACTTGAGTTAAATAATCAGAATATGGCTTATGCTGTGCTTGGAAATCATGATGAAAAGTTTTTACGCTATCTGAAAGGTAATCCTGTTACAGTTAATAGTGGTTTGGAAAAAACAATAAGGCAGTTTGTAGGGAAGTCAGAAGAATTAAAAAACAAACTTATCCGCTTTTTTAAAAGTTTGCCTTCCCATTATGTCTTCGACGAAGGCCGAGTTGTAGCTGTCCATGCGGGTATCAGGGAAGATATGCAGGGAAAGGATAAGAGAGAGATAAAGGACTATTGTGTTTTCGGAGCGCCAGGAGAAAATAAAAAGGATGATGGACTGCCTGTGCGGCAAGATTGGGGCCGTGATTATGAAGGGAAAGCCAAAGTAGTATATGGGCATACGCCAGTAAAAGAACCATTCTGGGTCCATAATTCAATTGATATAGATAGTGGATGTGTTTTTGGGGGAAAGCTTACCGCATTGCGATACCCGGAAAATGAGCTCATATCAGTAAATGCCTTTGATACATATTATCCCGGAGTTGATTTTGTGGACTTTAGAAAAGAGTGGAATCTGCAGGATTAAATTTTAGTTTGAATTAAAAGAGAAAAGAGAGTTAGCTAAATCTTATGAAAGACGTATCTCTTGCATTAACCATACTTACAGCTATGATCACACCTGCCGTGCTGATTCTGGCTACTACTTCGCTCATCGTAGCTACTAGCCAACGTTTAGGCAGGAATATCGATCGTGCTCGAAACTTGTCCGAAAGACTTATTAAAAATCTATTTACAAAAAAGGTACTTTCGGAGAAAGAACATGTTTATAATCAGTTGAATAAGGTTACCAGAAGAACGAGGTTGTTGCAAAGAGCTATGACAATTCTCTATGTAGCTCTGAGTGATTTCGTTGCTACCAGTATTTGCATAGGCGTTGTGGAAATATTGAATATCCGTTTTACATGGTTACCTCTGGTACTCGGAATATTTGGTTCAGGACTTGTATTCTATGCAACATTGCTGCTGATCTCAGAATCAGGTATTGCATTGATTGCTGTGAGGGAAGAAATGAATTATGTTTTGGATGTCGGAACTGAAAAGTTCAATTCCAGACACGAGGAAGATGATATATGAAGGGTATTCAATTCTTTGAATATCTCTAATATTTGAAATACAGTAGTAAGTATATTTTTATTCCGTTTACCGGTATTTTTTTGCAGCTCACCGATTTTTAATTTTTATTTTTTTAAGTGCTTTCTATTTTTGAATCGTTAAGCAGAAAAAAAATGAAAAAAGATAATTATTCAGATATGAAAAACTCATCCATTGATGCTTTTTGGTCAGCACTGTTTTTTATTGGTATCGGAGCAGTTCTATTATTTAAGAACCTTGAATTGTTGATACTGCCTCCTTATGTATACACATGGAAAATGCTTTTAATCGCATTTGGTGTATATAACATTCTTCTCAGAAACTGGATGTTTGGATTGACTATGGCGGCAATAGGGACATTCTTTATATTGCCAGAAGCACTGAACATTCCAAAGTTAGAATTTGGGAAAGTATGGCCAGCGATACTTATATTAATCGGCTTAGCCATTTTCTTTAAAATGATCTTTCCAAAAAAAAAAGTATTAATAGATTTTAAACGGGATTCAACAATTGATATAACAGAGGAAAATTATATGGAAACGACTGTAATCTTTAGCGGAGCTGAAAAGCAAATTAGCTCATATGATTTTAAAGGTGGAAAAGTTACGGCAATCTTCGGAGGCGCTGAAATAGACCTTACCAATTGCTATTTGTCAAAAGAAAATAATGTCATAAATCTTGAAGTAATTTGCGGTGGAGTGACGCTACTTGTGCCACATGAGTGGAATGTCCGATCAGAACTAGTGACAATTTTGGGTGGCTTTGAAGATAAAGCAGCATCTAAAGATAAAAATGCATACATAGACCCTGCTGCTGAGATTGTACTCAAAGGTACTCTTGTAATGGGAGGAGTTGAAATTAAAAGAGGATAAGATGATTCATCCTTTTACCGGAAAACTTAAGCAGCTTTATTTTTATATCACTGTATGGGTACTTATTTCAATGGCCCATACAGTGGTATTGTTCTATTTATATCACCAACCTTTTCTCCCGGCAATACTGGATGCAGTAATTTTTAATTTTTTATTTTCCTTCACTGGTCTGAGCCTTTGGTATATGGTCAGATACCTTAATTTTGAAAACCAGTCTTTCTACTTTATTTGCACGAATTATCTGGGAGCCGCTCTGATATTTGTGCTATTGTCTGTAGGCTCTGGTTATCTTTTATTGAATGTGGTAAGTGAAAGTAATTATGAATACTTAAAGTTCCTTGATGCATCTATACCCTGGAGGTGTATATTGGCTTTCTTTTATTTCCTGGCGTTCGTATTGATTTATTATCTGATAATGTTTTCCAGAACGATAAAGGAAAAGCAATTAAAGGAAGCAGAGTTGAAGTCTGCAATTCAGGAAACAGAGTTGTCTATGCTTAAGTCTCAGCTTAATCCTCATTTTATATTCAATAGCCTTAATTCTATTAATGCCTTGACAATATTAGATCCGCAGGCAGCAGGGGAAATGATCGTCAAACTGTCAACCTTTCTTCGGAAATCTTTGGATCAGGGTAAAACTTCTCTCATAGATATTGAAGAAGAGCTTGAAACTATAAATTTATATCTTGATATTGAAAAGATACGCTTCGGTGAAAAGTTGCAAATAGAATTGGATATAAAGAATTCTGTTAATGGTGCTTTAATACCTCCAATGTTGCTTCAGCCTTTGGTTGAAAACGCAGTGAAGCATGGTGTCTATGAAAGTCTGGAAAGTATTACCATATCAATCAATGCAGAATTGGCAAATGGCAATCTGCATATATCTGTTGAGAATTCATGTGATCAGGAAATAAAAAAAGTAGGCCGCAAAGGAATAGGGTTGAGGAACGTGGCACAAAGACTATATCTTAGCTTTGGCAGATCTGATCTGTTAAAAATTCATAGAGAACATCATGCATTCAGGGTTGATGTTTTTATTCCACAAAAACAAATATGACTAAATATAAAGTAATCATTACGGATGATGAACCACTCGGAAGAAGCCTTATCAGATCATATCTTAAAGATGATCCTGATATGGAAATATTAGCTGAGTGCGGTGATGGTTTTTCTGCATTAAAATCTGTTCAGGAATTGCAACCAGATATTCTTTTTCTGGATGTACAAATGCCCAAGCTTACAGGCTTTGAAATGCTTGAATTGATGGAAAATCCTCCTTTGATTATTTTCTCAACTGCCTATGATGAATATGCACTGAAAGCTTTTGAAATGAATGCTGCAGACTATCTTCTGAAGCCTTACTCAAGAGAACGTTTTGAACAGGCTGTTAAAAAAGCAAAAACAAGACTCAAGCATAATGAATCAGTCAATGATGCTAGAGGAATAAATAATAGCTTAAAGCAGAAGCAAGGGACACTTGAAAGAGTTGCGGTTAAAACAGGCAATAAAATCAATGTCGTTCAGGTTGAAGATATTTTTTACCTTGAGGCCCAGGATGATTATGTTATGATTTATTGTGCGGCTGGAAAATATTTAAAGCAGCAAAGAATGAAGTATTTCGAAGATGCTCTTGATCCTTCACTATTTATGAGGGTTCATAGATCCTATATTGTCAATCTTAATGAAATCATTCAGATTGAACCTTATGAAAAAGATAGCCATCTTATTGTTTTACGAAGTGGAGCTAAAATACCAGTAAGCAGAAGCAATTATTCCGAATTGAAAAAGAATCTTAATTTTTAGTCGGTTTCATCAGTCTCTTTCAAACATCATTAAATACATTGAGTATTCATTGATGTAATTGTTACGACTTATGATGCTAGTTGATTTTATTCTTTTAACTAAACTGTTCCTGTTCTGGATTAGCGAATGGTATATTTCGCTGGTCGTATTGATACTCATGTTTGCTGGTTTTGAAGCAGGTTTCAGGATGGGTATTAAAAGTCCTGCAGTGAACGATGAAAAGAGACGAAATGTAATTACAAATTTTCAGGTAGGTTTGATAAGCTTGCTTGGACTAATGATTGCATTTACCTTTGCAATGGCTGTGTCCAGATTTGATGATGGACGGACTCTTCTGGCAGAAGAAACTGATGCTTTGGAAACGGCCTATTATAGGTCTGACCTATTACCGGATTCCACCAGGACGAAATTGCATGATGTATTAAGAGAATATATTGATATCCGGCTTTTATTTTATCAGCCGAAGCTGGATGAATCTAAAGTTTTGGAAGTAAACAGACAGACAAGAAATATTCAGAAGAAATTATGGTCCTACTCACCCGAAATAACCAAGGAACTTCCGGACTATCTTGCAGCAGTGATCCTAGAATCTTTCAACAAACTTATTAACGCAAGCAATAAGCGTTATATAGCAATGGAAAATCATGTTCCTGAGGTGATATTTTTTCTGTTGTTTCTGATATCTATATTAACTAATGTTGCAGTTGGTTATAGCTGTGGAATAGCTTTTGACAGGCATATATTCTTTACCATCCTGTTTTCCTTTTGTGTGTGCACCATTCTCTTAGTGATAATGGATTTGGATAGACCAAGGAGAGGGATGATACTCGTAAGCCAGGATAGTTTGCTTGAGTTAAAAAAGGAAATTGAAAAGAAGAAGAAGTGATTTGAAAAAGATATCAAGCTTTCATTATGCTGAAAGCTTGATATCTTTTTCTGTTATTAGTTCCCATTTTTTCGCGATCAGTGCTTCTTTAGTGATAATAAGGCTGACCGGGTTTTCATTCTCCTGCTCAATAGGGTACGGGCTAAGTCTGAAGCTGGATTTATTTTGATGATATGAATTGATCCTATATACCCTTCCTTTAGGGTTTCTTAATATATCTTCAGGTTTCAGTTCAATTGCTTCGGTAATTAAAATTTTCTCTTCCATTTTAGTATTATCATTTCCGTTAGTCTTTATGTAGGGTTGTTAAATGAGTCTCCTGAATTCTGTAATAATTCAGTTTTAACATTCAGGAAATCAAACCCCTCTCTGGTTGGATTAACCATGTGTGTAAATAACCGGCATGAAATACTTTTTGTTTGGATTATACAAAGATGTGTTCTTGAAAAAAAACAATTTAAGGGGGAGGGACCTGTATTTATCTCATATTCATGATCTTTTGAAGGCAGTACTTAAAATAGAGTACAATTCTGGATGTTTAATTTTAAATTTATCAGGGTTTTCAAGAAAGTATTCGCAAACAACAGCGAAAAATTCTGCGGAATTGGTAACTCCATATGGATTGATATCCGAACGTCCCTTTTTAATTTTTTCGATCTCCTTATACATCAAGTCGGTCCATGGTCTGACCAGGGAAGGGGGCAAAATGGATTTTGGAATTCCATCAATGGAGCCATCAGTTTCATCTATCAGATGTGCAAATTCATGAAAGCCAAGATTGTCTTTGCCATTCATGTATGCGAACCCACGAATGAGGGATTGCATAGATAGTAGCATGACATGCCTGCTCTGAAAAGGTCTCACCTGTCCAAGTAAAGTGCCGCCACGCTCCGGATCATTTGGTTGATTAGGGTTAACTTCTTCATTATAAATCAAAATTTCAACCAGGTTGAAATAGTCCCATTCATCAAAGTAAAATATAGGGATAATAGCACTGCAAGCGGCTAAAAGCCTGAGCTCATCAGTAATTTTTAACTCAACTCCAGTGATTCTTGTATCACTAAGAAATAATTTTACCTTGTTTTCAAATCTAGTTTTTTGAAGATCGTCAAGGTCGCGGTAGAAAGATATTTCTTTAGTAAGGTATTCCTTCCAGCTCTCTGGGAAAGGTGTTTTTAGAATTTTCTCCTTTTTCTTTTTCTCACTTTTTATCCAGAAAGAAATAAAAAAAACAATCCCAGTAAATGCAAGAATCAGAAAAAGAAAGAGGAATATATAAAAAGTAGGAATCATTGTTTATTGTGCTGTATAAGGCGAAAATAGCTGGGTTTGGGGGTTTTCATTTGCATTCATGCAAACATCGCAGGAGCCGCAATTTTGAGTATCGTATGTGTCACCGAAGTATTCCAGTAAGTATTTTCTTCTGCAGGTATTTATCTCACAGAACTCTGCCATTCTTCCTAGTTTCTTAAACATGAGAGCAGTTTGTTCTGAATTGTTTTCAACTTCAACATAACGTTTCATTTTGGATACGTCTGCACTGCTATAGAAGAGTATAGCTTCACTAGGGTTACCATCCCTTCCAGCTCTTCCGGTTTCCTGATAATATCCTTCAATATTTTTTGGCAAATCCATATGTACCACATATCTGACATTAGGTTTGTCTATTCCCATTCCGAATGCAATGGTAGCAACAATGATTTTTACTTCTCCCTTGATAAATGCATCCTGGTTCTGATCTCTTACCCATTTATCAAGTCCGGCATGGTAGGGTCTTGCATTGTATCCTTCAAGACGAAGTTTGGCAGCAAGTTCTTCGGCTGATTTTCTCGAGAAAACATAAATGATTCCGCATTCCTGCCTCCTGGGTCTCAGATAGGAAACGAGCTTGGCATAGCCGTCTTTTTTAGCCCTCACATGGTATTTGATATTGGGTCTGTTAAATCCTGCTACAAGTATTTCCGGGTCTTTGAGCTGCAGTTGTTGAATGATATCTTTTCTTGTAAGGTCGTCAGCAGTAGCTGTTAAAGCTATCACGGGTACTCCTGGAAATTTACTGCGAAGCTCTCCAAGTTGCAGGAACTCAGGCCTGAAGTCATGCCCCCATTGCGATATACAATGAGCTTCGTCAACTGCGATTAGGGAAACTTTAACTGACTTCAATAACTCCATCAGTTCGTTTTCTTCCCCAAAGAACCTTTCAGGAGCCAGATATAAAACTTTTAGTTGTTGGTTCTCTATTTTCTCAAGGGTGTCCAGTCGTTCACTTACTCCTATTGTAGAATTTAGACAAGCTGCATCTACTCCCTTAGCCCTTAGAGTATTTACCTGATCTTTCATAAGAGCCAGCAAGGGTGATACTACGATTGTTAATCCCTCAAATACAAGGGCAGGAACCTGATAGCAGAGTGACTTGCCTCCGCCAGTAGGCATAAGGACAAACGTGTCTCTTCCAGACAATATGCTCCTGATTGCATTTTCCTGCTCAAATCTGAAACCGGAATAACCAAATACCTCCTGGAGAACCTGCAATGAATCCATCTGTGAAAATCAAAAGAAAATTGTAAAAGCTAATTTTAAAAATAAGAGTTTTTTTTATTTGATAACATAGCTAATTTTGAACAACTTATTAACAATTAATTGTGGGGTTTACTATTGATTTGCAGTTGATTATATTTGCATTAGTTGAAAAGTAATTTGAAAAGTACTATTACCTCCAATACTTTTCTGTTTAAAACTCCTCTAACGATACAAGAATTCAATGATCCGAAATAACAATGCCTCTGTAGAATTGGCTGAAATGCTTGCCAGGCATGAGCAACTAGGTTACCTGTTGCTGGATTCCGATTGGAGAATTTATAATATAAATTCAGTGGCAGAGGATATTTTCTGTGTGTCAAAGCATGATGTACTGGAAGGATTGATTACAGAGCAGTTCCCTTCTCTCAAGGATTCAGAACATTTTACTTGTATCAAAGAAGCTTTAAATGGAACCCCAAAAGAATTAACAGAATTAACCCTAAGTCCATTTTCAATTGATTCCCGCAAGTTGTTCAGGTTCTCTTATCTTCCATTTAAGGGTGATAATGATGAAGGAGCAGGCGTGCTTATGCTTGTTAAGAATCTGACAGAAGCTCCTATAGCACTTAATTCTGCAGGAAAAAAGTTTGAATTTATTATAGACGAAATTGATGTAGGGATCTGGGAGGTCGATATGATGGGGCACACTTTATATTTGAATAAATGTATGTGTACCATGTTGAACCTTTCATCTATCGATGATATAAAGGGAAGAACATATTTTGAATTCTTTACTCCCAGAAGCATAGAAGCTATGAGGAATCAGCATCAGAAAAGGTTGGATGATGTAGCTTCCGTTTTTGAAGGGGAATTGATTTCAAAGAATGGCAAAATTCTTAACGTAATGATCCATGGCTCTCCCTTATTTGACAGTTGCGGGAAGATAAAGGGATATATTGGAACGTTTACTGATATTACTCTCAAAATCAACTATCAAAGAGAGTTAAAGAATTCAGAGGAGAGATTCAGAATGTTATTTGAAAAATCTCACCGCGCAAACCTTATATCAAAGGACTACAAAATCACTCTTGTAAATGATGCATTATTAAAGAAGTTCGGATACAGTTCAGTTGATGAGCTTATTGGAAAATCTCCGACTATTCTATTGTCTCCAAAATCATTTGAAGCCATTAATGAACGAATTAGCAGGATAGATAATCATGAAGAAGTAGAGCCAACCTTTGAGTTGTTTTTTGCTGATAAAGATGGTATAGAATTTCCTGCTGAAGTGGAAATTACTTATTTCGAATTGGCTGATGGGAAATCAACTCACATTTCCATTAAAGACATTACGGCTCAGAAAATTGCTGAAGAAGAGATTAAGAGTAGTGAAGCAAAGTTTCGTAGTTTGTTTAACACACAAATGATTGGCATTGCATTTACAGATTCAAATCAGAAGATTGTAGAAGTTAATACTAAGTTTTTGGAGATTATAAAGTACACCAGGGAGCAGTTTTATGAGAAAGAAATGTATTGGAAAGATCTGACTCCTGAAGAATATTTATGGAGAGATGAGATAGCAGTTGAAGAATTTATGAAGAATGGTTTCATTACTCCTTATGAAAAGGAATATCTAAGGCGCGATGGGAGTAAGGTACCTGTGCTTATTGCATCTGCAATTCTTGGAGGAATAAAGAATCTGGGAGTAGGCTTTGTTATTGATGCATCTGAATTAAAGAAAAGCAGAGAAGAAACCAGTAAAATAGCGGAGGAGCTTTCCAAGTTTTTGTATATGGCTTCTCATGATTTGAAAGGTCCATTGGCCTCAGTGATTGGTCTTACCATGGTTGCTAAAGGTGAAGTGGCAGATGCAAAAGCTATTGAATATTTTTCACTTATAGAAAAATGCACCAAAAAACTTGACAGCTCATTGCTTAACCTTATGAAGATAATAAGGATAAAAAGCAATGTTTTTGAATTTGTAGAAATTGATTTCAAAAAGCTGGTGCCGGAGGTACTCGATACATTGATTTATCAGCAGGCATTTGATCTTCCTAAGCTTGAGCTGAATGTTGACCTTAAAACTCCTTTTTTTTCTGATGAAGAATTACTTGTATCTATTTTTCAGAACTTATTTGAAAACTCTATAAAATATAAGTCTCTGCTGAGAAAGCTTCTGATTAAGGTAACAGTGAGAGATTCTAATGATGCTATCGAAATTATAGTTGAAGATAATGGAAGGGGAATCAATTCAAATATTATCAACAGGATTTTCGATATGTTTTATCGTGGAGATTCTGATTCCAAAGGATCTGGATTAGGGTTATATATTGTACAAAATGGGATTGAGAAATTTAATGGAAGTATTTCTGTCCGGAATATTGAATCAGGTGGAGCAGAATTCCATATAATCCTTCCAAGAGATGCAACCATGTCCTGATATCAGAAGTACAATCGGAGTCTTATCTTGAATGTTTACTGCTAAGTTTTTGGCATCCAGCGAGTAAACCGGTTTAAATGATAATCGTATAATTCATTAATTAATTTATACGATTATGAGAGTTTTAAAACTGTTCTTTTTATTTTGCTTTATAGTTCAAATTGCTGATGCCCAAAGCTTTCAGACTGGGGATGCAAATTTGGATGCAGCCCTGAGAGATTTTAATATTCACTCAAAGACTGATTTGAGCTTATTTAAGAGGAAAATCAGTGTTGATTTTGGTTTGTCGGAGGGACGAATAGATCATTTGCTGATTTCGTATAAGATGGAACCCGCAGATTTATTATTAGTTTTAGAGACTTCTCGTCATTGTAGCAAGCCTGTTGAAAAAGTAATAGAGTGTTATGAAGGACATAAAGGTAACGGATGGGGTGTAATAGCCAAAGATCTGGGTATTAAACCTGGATCTCCCGAATTCCATGCTATGAAAAAAAATCTAAAGTATAAATGCAAAGGGGATAAAGATTATAAGGGACATGAAAATCATGAGGGGCATGGCAATGGTAAAGGTCACGGCAAAGGAAAAGGGAAGAGGAGATAAATTTAAAAATAAATAAAATATTAAGCTCAATGCTGAAATGGCATTGAGCTTTTTTTATGCAATGCTGAGTGTATTAAATGACAACTGTTTTGCCCTTACTTACTGCCGGATTAACATTCCTATAAATTGGTGGTTTTATTTATAAACCACCAATGGAAAAACAACATGTTAAATCAAAATGACCTTGCTTTAATAGAAATTTTAAATGACTGCGGAGCCGTCTGCGAAATGTGTGCTACAGCTTGTCTCAGAGAAGATAATGTAAAAATGCTGACAAAATGTATTGAGCTTGACAGAGACTGTGCGGATATTTGCAGAACCGCAGCGGCGCTTTTAAGAAGAGATTCCAGAATTGCACATCAGTATCTTTTATTGTGTGAAGAAATCTGTAGAATGTGTGCTGAGGAATGCAAAAAACACTCTTCTATGCGTCATTGTAAAGAATGTGCAGAAGAGTGTCAGCGCTGTGCTGAAGCTTGTCATGAACTTCATGAACCTATTTTGCAAAAGTAATATCTAAGGCTGTTTAATATTAAACAGCCTTTATTTATTCATTTATCTTTGACAGAATCTTGCTTACCACTCCAAGTGTATAATACTTGGCAACATTTTCAATGTATTTGGAGAAATCTATGGGAGCATGATCATTTGCTGAATCTGAAATAGTTCTTACAACAATGTAGGGGATATTAAATTCATAACAGATCTGTCCAACAGCACCACCTTCCATTTCTACACATAAAGCATCTGGCAATTCCTTCTGTATTTTATTCAGTTGCTGTGCAGAGCCAATAAACTGATCTCCGCAACATATCTGTCCACTATAAACAGCAGGGCTGTCAAGAGAAAACTGATCTATATATTCCCTGTCAATATATTTTTGGAAATCATCCTGAAGAAACTCTTCGCAACAGGAAACAGCAGAGCAGACAAGCGAATCATGGCATGGGAATATTGCCTTATCTAGCAAAGGTGCTTCAAATTGAGGAAATAAAGGACGGGCGTCAAGATCATGTTGAGTTGCTTCTGTTGCTACTACTATATCTCCGACTTTTAATTTTGTATTAACAGCGCCTGCCACTCCTGCAACAATAAGACGATCTATTCCGAAGCGCTCAATCATAATTGCAGCAGTTACAGATGAGGCTACTTTACCAATACGAGAAAGCGCAACCACACATTCGTGACCATTGAGTGTTCCTTTATAGAAATTTCTACGGCCCGATTCATACACTGATTCTATATTCATATTGGAAATGATCAGCTCGATTTCCTCTGGCATTGGTACAAGTATTCCCGTAAGCATAGTCAATTTTATTTAAATAATTTTAAAAGTTAATATTTCAACTCAACAAATCCTTTTATTATGCTGTCTCCATTGTAGAAAACATAATAATAGGTTCCGGCCTGAAGCTGCAACCCCTCTTCAGTGGTGCCATTCCAGTTGTTTGCATAGCTTTTTCTGCTATACCATACCTGGCCAAAACGATCAAATATTTCCAGTTTATTTTCTTCTTTGTTATTGATTCCTCGAATAACGAAATAATCATTCATTCCATCGTTATTGGGGGTAATAATACTCGGAGCTTCCAGGCGATCGTGGTTGGTTAGCTGTATCAGGTAGTCTTCTGTTTCTCCTGTTTCACCCTGAGAGATACATCCTTGTGAAGAAGTAAAAGCACCGGTAGTACGCATACGCACTCTGAGTCTTCTTGCTCCTGCAAAATCAGCATTGCTTGATATGGAAAGATTCTGAAGTGTTATTACTGAATCTTTACCGAAAGATGAAGTAAGGAATTCACCTGCATCATCAAACTCTCCGTTGTTATTGTAATCTATCCAGATGGCGCTGTAATAAGTGGGAGAGGAAAGCTTATAACTGGATGTATGAATCTCTGCATTATAAATATCTCCCAGGAAAATTTTTGTACTTATCTCCGATTGGGTATAATCCGAATAACCACTTGGATTACATCCTGAATCTTTGTTACCTATTGATGCCAGTCTGAAATAATCAATCTGTCCTCCAGCGCAAGGTTCAAATGCTGTAGAAGCGGGGCAGGAGGTGCCCGGAAGAATTACAGTTGATCCTCTATTAATTTTAACTTCAAAGTTGACAGTGTCATATGGACTTCCTTCCGGGGTAAAAATGAAGCATCGCAGATTGCCGTTTTCAGAATTTTTATTAAAACCTATTGCAATTGTAGGGCCCGTTTTGTTAGGAAAAACAACATTTTCGTCTGAGTATTCCCAGTCATATGTATGTCCGCTTAACTGAGGCACTATTGAATACGCCTGCAAGGTATTTTCAGCAACAATTTCTCTTCCTGAAATAGATAAGATAGGCCCTTTTACTTTCAGTTGTCTTTCAATAGTAGCTGGGAGATAATTCTGATTCCCTTCCTGGTGAGCAATTATAGAAGTACTTCCTATACCAGTGAGAGTGACCACACTTCCTGATGTTGAGGCGACAGCAAGATTAGAACTTTCAAATTGTAAAGGTAAACCGGAAGATGAAGTTGCATTTAAGGTAAAAGGTGGTTCTCCATAAGTGCGCTCTGCCATTGGCTCAAAGGTTATTAATTGATTAGCCTTGTTTACATTTAAGATTCTATAAACAACATTTGATGGAAAATAATTCTTGTCTCCGTCGCACCAAGCACTGATCGTAACAAAACCTGCTCCGGTAATTGTAATAACATTTCCAGAGGTAGTAGCTATAGTTTGAATTTCACTGTAAAGGGTAATAGGAAGACCTGCACTCGACTTGAAATCAGGTACAAATGGAGCATCACCATATGTTTTTGTGGGAATATTTTCAAAGGTTAATTCTTGTTGTGCCTTGTTAACTGTAAAATCTCTGGGTGTTGATGAGCCGGGAAAATAATTTTCATTGCCTCCTGCATTTGCTGTTAACATAGTAAAGCCTGCTCCTGTAATATTTGCTATTGCTCCTGAAAATTTAACAACAGAGGTATCAGAGCTTGTAAAAGTTATAGGCATTCCTGAATTAACGGAAGCTTCCAGTGTAAAAGGCTTATCCCCATATGTCATTTGTAAAAGTGGGTTAAAAGTAAACACAGGTTCAATTCTGCTATCGTACTTTGCAATAAACAGGTCACCATTGTTCCCTGAGAAAAAAGCCTGTTTTTGCTGGTCAGGATCGAAGTTACCGCTACCATTGACAGCTCCGCCGATAAATATTTTTCCTTTGCCATTAATAGCTAATGCAGATACAGTATCGTTGAGATTTCCTCCCATATTTTCAGCCCATATAAATTTACCCTCTTGAGAATATTTGGCCATTACTATATCAGTTGCTAATCCATTTAATGTGCTTGAATTTGAATTGACCGGATCTGGATCTAATCTGTTTTGAAAAACTCCGGCAAGGTAAATGGTACCTGATGATGAAGCAGCCACATTTAATCCACGAGTCACAGCACCACTTCCAATGACAAGTGACCACCTGTAGGTTCCAAGTGCATCAAACTGAGCAAGGAGGATATTGCAGGAAGATTTTGGACTGATGTTATTAGTGACAAATGATGGATCTATGTCTGTCTGTGTTTCCAATGATCCTGTAATGGTAATGTAACCAGAGTTATCAATACAAAGATCATGGATCATGTTGGTCTTTCCGGAAAAATTATTTTGAAATGTGTTGATCCATTCCAGCGTTCCTGTCTGAGAATACTTTGCAAGAAAGACAGAACCATAGTTGCTTTTTTGATCATTAGCGGTTTCAGTAATATCAAAATCTACTGATTCTATAAAATAACCTGTTGTATAGATACTTCCCTTAGAATCTGTAATATGAGCCGTAATTTCACATTCTGCATTAAAACCGGTCATTATTCCGCCCCATTTAATTTCTCCTGTGGTTCCACTGTATACTGAAATGAAAGAAGAAGTTTGTCCTCTGCTTTGTTTATAATAACCCTTGCTGTTAAGGTCTAAATCAATCTGGTTTAACTGATTTTTAGATATCCAATTTCCGGTTAAAGTAATGTTGCCGGACTCTTCAGTTGATATACCAATTCCCACATTATCTGAAGAGGATTTTACCATGCCAGACCAGATTAATGAACCATCGGTTCCTTTATATTTAGCGACAAAAGTTTGTTTGACATTAAATTCCCCAAAAAGGCTGCGGATGCCTTCTCCAGGATCGACGTCTATATTTCCCTGGAAATAACCGGTGATGTATACATTACCATCTTTATCAACGCAAATACTTTTACCTTCATCGTCCTGTGAGGATCCGAGTCCAAAGGCCCAGGCTAGTTTCCCGTCTTGATTATATTTGGCAACAAAGATATCTTTTTCACCATGTCCTACTATAAATTTATTGGTGTTATCTGGGTCAAAATCAAGTCCGGAGCCGGTATAATAACCTGTAGCTATAATACTTCCATCACCATCAAGAACAAAGTCATTTGTTTGCTGAAGTAAGCCCTGGCCTTCATAAATGGAGAATCCCCAGTCAAACTTACTATGCTGAGCTTTTAATCCTGTGATGGAAAGCAATAAAAGGATAATTAAGAAAAATTTACTTTTCATTTGTAAAGACAATGTCATTTGAAAAATAGACTAAATTTATATATTCAAAAATACGATTTTTAGACCGCTTGACAATGAGTTTTATAAAGAGTCTTGAAAGATTGATTTTGGGAAGATTAAAAGTTTTAGTTATTGATTTATAGTATTTTAGGTTTTGTTGGATGTAAGCTTATAAAACTTTCAGATCTAAAGTAAATGGAAGCAGTTATATTTTGTGGTATTCAGGCTTCTGGAAAATCCACTTTTTTCAAGGATAAGTTTTTTAAAACGCACGTGCGCATTTCTATGGATTTGCTAAGGACAAGAAACAGAGAAAGGCTTTTTCTGGAAACCTGTTTGAAAACACAACAGCCTTTTGTGGTTGAAAATACAAATCCTACAAGAGTAGATAGAGAGAAGTATATATCAATGGCCAGGGAAAGAGATTATAAGGTCATAGGTTATTATTTCAAAACAAACCTGAAAGATGCTCTTGAAAGGAATAGCTGTAGAGATGGCAAGGAGTGTGTACCAGAAGTAGGAATAAAAGCCACATTGAAAAAGTTTGAACTACCTTCTCTTGATGAAGGCTTTGATAAGTTGTATTGTGTTGAAATTATTAATGGGGAATTTATATTAAAAGATTGGTCAGATGAAGTTTGATGAATTGGATAGTAAGATGAGGGTTTATGAAACTGCTCATGATATATCCGTATTACCTGGTATTTACATGGTTGCCAGAATTGATGGGAGAGGCTTTACAAAACTTACAAAAGAAGTACATCCGTTTGAAGCTCCTTTTGATGTGAGGTTCAGAGATTATATGATTGAAACGGTGAAACACCTTATGAACTGTGGCTTTAAGGTCATTTACGGATATACTGAAAGTGATGAAATATCACTGTTGTTTGATTTAAATGAAAATTTGTTTTCTCGCAAACACAGAAAGTATAACTCAATACTTGCAGGTGAAGCCAGTGCTAAATTTTCCTTACTTCTATGCGGGCTTGCAGCATTCGATTGCAGAATCTGCGAGTTGCCAAACAAGCAACTAGTGATAGATTATTTCAGATGGAGAAATGAAGATGCATACAGAAACTCTTTGAATGCCCATTGCTACTGGAGGTTGCGGAAAGACAATTTTACACAAGCCGATGCGACTAAAAAGATAGAAGGGATGAGTGTTGCGGAGAAGAATGAATTATTATTTTCTTATAATATAAACTTCAATGATTTGCCAGTCTGGCAGAAGAGGGGCATTGGGTTTTACTGGGAAATGGTCGATAAGGAAGGCTTTAATCCTAAAACAAACCAGCAGGTGATATCTAAAAGAAGACAGCTAAAGGTAGATATGAAACTACCAATGAAAGATGAATATTCAAAGTTCATTTCGGACATCATTGAATTGAATAATATAGAATAAAAAGACAAAGCCCCTGTTTATTATCAGGGCTTTGTCTTTTTAACTATTACCAGCTTCCACCAGCACCGCCACCACCAGATGATCCGCCTCCAAAGGAACTACTGCTACTACTGCTGCTTGATGAAGAACTGGAGCGCTCTTTTTGAGGGATAGTATATGTTTGTTTATAAGTATGATCACAGTTTTTGCATGCATAAACCTTTTCCCCGACCCCGGAACTGCTATAGGTAGCTGCTTTCAGTGTTCTATTTGATTTTAAATAACCAGTAATGTATTTGCAGCCAGGGCAATTCGAATATTTGGAAAAGGTTCTTTCATATTTGTGAACCTTTTGTTCATCGTTATCTTCTGTAATCCACACATCGTAATCAACGGATTTGATGCCTTCTTCAACAAGCTGTCCTTTATTCAAATACTGATCATCTGTCTCTTCATCCAGTTTGGTCATGGGTTTACCTAAGGAAGAAAATCTTGGAGCATTTCTTAAAAAATGTTTGCGTTTGTAATACCATATAAAGTAGGGTATAAATACAAATGGGAAGAAGATGATGTACAATGCAATGGAAGAATGGCTATTCTTTAATTTGGTCAGTTCTACATAAGGATCATTGTCTTTGACATATTTATTAGTTTTACGACGGGAAACAACAGATAGTATAAGATACTGACTATAAAATAATAATATAAAAGACCAATGGCTGGATGAATCAAATATGATGTCAGGCATCATATAGTTAAGAAGTAATATTACTGGCACTGAATATATAATTAGATAAAACCAAAGAGGATCGAGTGGGCGGCTTTCGATTTTACCATCAGTCTTAAATTTTTTAACCTTTGAGTTTCTTACAACCAATGTGATGACGAGGCATAGAAAAGCCAGACCTGCATAGAATTTATAGTCGGGGATGCTTTTAAACAAAGCAGAGTTGTTTTCGCTCCTGATCGATTCAGCTACCTCAGGATCCGCAAGAATTTCGCTTAATTTGGCAAGGCCTGCAAGTATGCCACCACCAAAATTGCCTTCTTTAAAATGGGGTACCATTTCCTGTTGGCCAATTCTGAAGAGTGTGACATCGGGAAGAGTTCCTTCCAGTCCATATCCTGTTTCAAACTCCCATCTTTTAGATTCCATTACTATGAGAAGTAGCAGACCATTGTTTTTATCTTTTTGGCCGATTCCCCAATGGTTAAACAACCTGTTTGCAAAATCCTTAGGTACCTGATCTCCGATGGATTGCAGCACCACTACTGCAATCTGAGCAGTAGTTTTATTTTCTACATCTGTAATAAGCGAATTGATAGCATTTACATCCTGTTCACTTAGAAGGTTGTCAGGATTGCTTAACCATCCACCATCTATATTTTTAGGATTAGGAACTGTTTCAATTGTGTATTCAGCTTTAAGTTGAAAAGATTGAAAAGCAATCAATAATAGAAAAATGTATTTGGCCATGATTAAATATTGTATCTTTAAATTTACTGAATTTTTAAGGATAAAATAAATTCAGTAAAAAATGTAAGTCGCTGTGGGAATAGTAATTATAATGATGTTTGTAGTTTAAAAATCAACCATCATAAAAAAAGACTAGGTGGCGATTCGGAACTTATTTTATTGCAAATGATTCCATAAGATCGCCGGGAGTATTAAAATTTTTTACACCAATTTTTTCACTTTCATTAAGATGAATGTAAAATCCCCTTCCAAATGATAGGATATATTTTAAACTGTTTTTAGCCAAAAGATTTTTCTCCGTCATGAACATTATCCTTTTCAAAAAGTCTGATTTATATATACCTATAAGCGGTTCTTCCTGCATGTCGTTTTTAAGTATATAATAATCATAATCTTCTGAAAAATTAGAAATGTGTGCGTGATAAATTTTGCTTAATAAGTCCGTACCAATATCGCGCACATCGCATGCCAAAAGGAAAAGATCTTTAGTTGGTAAATGTGTATGTACTGTAAGAATACCGTTTAGCGGGCCTTCTACAATGTCTTTATCTATAATCAATAGCTCCGGATGAAATAAGTCGGAGTAAGGAAGTCTCTGTTTCTCATTAATAGAGACAACAACTTCCATTGGTAACTGATTTAACTTTACAAAGGCGTTTTCAGCCCATGTCTGACCGGTATCCTTTAACAAACCTTTGTCTTGGCCCATTCTGCTGCTAAGGCCTCCGGCCATCACTACTCCAAGTACATTTTCTTCCATAGCTTATTTCAATTAATGACTGTGTTGGTGCTCAAAACAACTGCAATTATGTCCCCATTCATAGGTACCATCTGAGAAAAACTCTTGTTTCCATATGGGTGCTTCATGCTTTACTCTATCTATGATATATCTGTTCGCAGCATAGGCTTCTTCTCTGTGAGATGAAGCTGTAATAACAACCACCGCACTTTCGCTGATGCCAACTTTACCAATTCTATGGCAGCACAATGCTTTGTGCAGTTTAAATTTGGTGTAGCTGGTTTCAATAATTTCTTTAATGATCTTCTCTGCCATTGGTATGTAGCACTCGTAAAAAAGATAATCTACATCTCTTTTATGGCTGTGATTTCTGACTTCTCCGCTGAACAGCACAACTGCACCGGCTTTAGGGTCATGAGCCTCGGAAAGCATTGTTATCAAATTTATCTGATCCTCTGTAATTAACTGCATATCAGCCCCCGCTTGATGGTGGAATAATTAATAAATGTTCATTGTCTTTCAGAGTATAAGTTCCTTCGACAAAACAATCGTTTACTGCTAACTTTGATTTGCGGAGAATACTTTCAGCCATCGGATGCTCTGTTAGTAGTTGGGAACGCACTTCGTTTGCTGTAGTGCCTTCTTGTAACTCAAGATAAAACTGCGGATCAAGATAATCTTTTAATGCAGCAAATACCTGTATTTTAATTTTCATTTTTATCCTCCAATATATCTCATAGACATAACACTGCCTGCAAACTGAACTTCTTGTTTTTGCAGAAGCGCTTGTTTTAATGAATATTCTAATTTTAATGAATCATCAGAGTGATCTTTAATACTTATACCATTATCATTGCTCAGGCAGCCATAAATATTGCCATAACTATCAAGTCGCAATCTATTGCAATCTCCACAAAAGGGATGACTTTCATTTGCTATAATTCCAAAGACTTGTTTTTTGTCGGTTATCCAGTAAGTAGCCGTAGCGCCATGTTCTCTGTCCATTGGTATGAACTGATGTTGCTCGGCAATTTTTTCAAGTATTTCTTCCTGTGAAAAATACAGGTCCTGATAGCTATTGTGAAGATGTCCCATTTTCATTACCTCAAGAAACCGAATGCTGATACTCCTTTCTCTTGCAAATTCAAGTAAAGGAAGGATCTGATCAGTATTCATTCCTTTCATCACAACTGTATTAACTTTTACAGGAATGCCTATGGCGAGAGCATGATCAATACCCTCAAGGATCTTCTTCAGATTTCTTCTTTTTGATATTTTAAAGAAAGATTCCGGATCCAGGCTGTCTAGTGAGACATTAATATTGGTTATACCTGCATTCTTTAGAGGTACAGCTTTTTCTTTCAGGAAAACTGCATTGGTAGTCAGTTTAACATTTTTGATACCAATCTCTCTGATACCTTCAATCAGGTTGCTGATATCTTTGTAGAGCAAAGGTTCTCCGCCTGTAAGCCTTATTGTTTCAAGGTTTAGACGGTTGTGTAGACTATTAATAATTTTAATATAATCCTTTGTAGACAGAACATTGTCTTCAGGTTGTGAAGCCTTCTCGCTGGCAGGCTGATCTGTACAGTAGTTACAGAACAGATTACAGGCATTGGTAAGACTTACCCGTAATGTTTTAAATGTTCTACCATATTTATCAGCCAACATAATTATATTTTTTCAAAGTAATATTTCTGAATTTACTGAATTAAAAGATTCTTTTTCTGAATCACACACAGGACATCTGTATGATGGTGGCAACTCTTCAAAAAGCCTTCCTGCCGGGATTTCCCCGATGTCATCTCCATATCTGGAATCATATATAGTCAGACAGTTTTGACATTGAAACAGTTCTACTTCCTCATGTGGCCGCTGATTAATTTCAATTTCGTCTTGTAAATATTCTGATTCAGACTGAGCGTCAATTGAGTTAAGCTTCTTATAAAATACTTCTGTAAGGTACGTTAATACTGTAGGTACATCTCGCTTCTTGACATAATTAGCGTAAGATATTGCCTCTCTTGAGTTGATATCAAAATTTTTCTTATAACTGATGTTATAAAAATCTAATAGCTTTATATTTCCAATCTGTATTCTGAACTTTCTTCTTATAATAACCGAACAGGCAAGGTCAACATCCGTAGTCCTGATTCCAAATATCAAGCCGTTTGTTCTTAACCCTTCTTTGATGAAAGATCTGGTGATAAACTTTTTTAGTTTGGTAGCTTCTTTATCAAGGTCCGGTATTTGCCAATTGAGCTCAAGAGAAGAGTGACCAGTATTGATTTTATATTTTCCAAGCAGCTTTTCCCATTCAAATATATCTTTTCTTTCTATGTTTTTAATAATAACAGAGCTGTTAGATGTCAGATATATAGAGTTGTTGTTCGTTTCAGAACACAAGAGGCAAAGAGATTCCAGAAAGTTTACATTATAAGAGTTATCAGAATTGTAGATACCCAACCACCATTTCTGATCTTCCTGCTGATGGAACCCTTCGTAATAGGGTAGCTGATAGGGTGGAAAGTCAAGATGATTGATGATCGGTATGGTATTCCACTTCCTGAAGCTGAGTACATCGTCTTTAAGATATTCACAGGATGCTGATGGGAATTTTTCAAATGTTTGCTCTATTGCTTTGCAGAGAGGAGGGATTTCATTGGACTCTACGAGAAAAGGCCAAAGATCATATCCTTTCTGATTTTTCATTTTAAGATAAAGAAACCAGAACCCTCTGAATTCAGAAGCAATAAAATTTAATTGTCCTATAAACAGTGGTGTCAGTGACTGCAAAGGATCTACCAGATTGACCTTTAGATTTGGCTGAAAGTCAAAGTTTGAAAGTATCTGATGGAATGTTCCTTCTGATAACCAATTGGTAGTTTCCTGTATGTGAATAGCAGGATAGGAGGTGACTATATTTTGTTTCTGAGTTTTTTCAGTTTCGAATTTATACTGAAGGAAGCTGAACCTTTGTTCTAAAGATTTTTTATACTGCGACTTACATTTTAAAAGTAGCTCTTGTCTTGAGCTTATATGAATAGAATTAGTGCCAAAGTGGTATGCTGATGAAACTACTTTGCGCAAATCTCCAGGAGATAAAATCCCACCGGGAATAAAGAGCCTTATAAATATGTCTTTGCTCATTTCTATTCTTAGAATCTTCTGGTTTATCTGTAAGTATGCCTGAAATCAGAGGAGGCAAGTTTATCAGATTCTGTATGTTTGTTTTTATTTGAAAGTAGTAAAGAAACTCGTTTGTCGGCAAGTTCAACTTTGCGAAGTATAAGATTTTTAAATTCAGGAAACTCTGATTTGTCTCCAACTAATACTGCTCCGACAAGTCTGTCATTCTGCACTATACATTTTTTGTAATAACGTTTGGATTTATCAATATATACAATTTCTTCGAATTCATCTTCCTTTTTACCCGGCACTTCTATCATGCCTATAGAGCATATGTCAAAGCCTGAAACTGTTAGTACATTGACTGGTAGTGTGCCTGAATAAGACTTAGTTTCATCTCCGTTTAGAAATCCTGCTACAACATCTGCCTGCTCTTCAGCGGCGGTAGAGCTTTCAAATAAAGATTTTTCAAACTCCGCAACTTCGCCTATTGCATATATGTAAGGATTGTTGGTTCGAAGATATTCATTAACTACGATTCCTCTATTGCAATTTAGTCCTGCTACTTGAGCAAGTTCAATATTAGGCCTGGTACCAATCGTATATACGAGAACATCGCATCCTAGATCTTTTCCTGATTTTAATTTTACTCCTGTAATTTTATCTTTTCCTAAATGAGAAAGAACTTCATCATTGTAGTAAAAACTAATGTTTCTTGCGGATAGTTCTTCATGCAGGAAACTACTTGATGTTGCGTCTAACTGTTTGTTCATCAGTCTTGAGGATCTGTGTACAACAGATACTTTTATAGAAAGCTGAGTAAGCGCATCTGCCAATTCAAGCCCTAATAAACCTCCGCCTGCTATTACTACATTGCTTTCTGGAGAAATTGATCTTTTAAATTTATCCGCATCTTCTTTGCTTCTCATAGTAAATATTCCCTGAATTTTTGGAACTCCTCTCGGAAGAGCAGGTCTGCTGCCTGCGGCGATAATTAAAACATCGTAAGAATGAATTTTTCCTGTATGGTCAGTAATTACTTTTTCACCAGGGTCAATTGACATTACCGAAGTGCTCTTGTGAAGAAAAATTTTCGATGTGTTGAGCTCATCTTCATTGATCCTGATAAGATTATTCCAATCCTCTTTACCTCTTATATAGCCAGGAAGCATTATCCTATTGTAAAAGAAGTTCTTTTCCTTGCTGAAAATATGAATTTCATCTTCAGGATTGAGTGTACGATATTTTCGGACAAACTGGCTGGAGCCTACACCGGCACCAATGACTATTATTTTTTCTTTTTTCTTATTATATTTTTTAACCTGAACCACTGAAAATCCAGAATCTGATTTGCTGCTCATCTGATCTGGCCTTGTATGCATGGAAGCAGAAAACCTTTCCAGATCTTTGTTCAGAATTTTACCCCATTGCAATGGAAGAAAAACAACCCCTTTTTTTATATCTATAGAATATTGGGCGGTCACTTTCACAGAGCCAGTTTCATTAAATACCTCCACAACATCTCCATTCTTAATGCCTCGGTTCAGTGCGTCTTCTTTATTGATTTCCAGAAATGGTTTATCAGTCTGGAGGTTAACTTTTACTAATTTACCAGAACTGCTAAAGGCGTGCCAATGGTCTTTAGTTTGGCCCGAAGTAAGGAGTAAAGGAAAGTTCTGACTTAGTTCATATGGTATATGACTTTTTGCTAAAGAATGAAAATTTGCTTTACCCGAGAGGGTGTTAAACCTATGGTCTGAGTATAATATTTTCGTGCTGTTTCCTGAAGAAGATTCAAATGGCCATTGCATTGATCCTTTTTGAAAAAGTAATTCTATATTGATATTGCTGATATCAAAGTTTGTTTGCTTTGTTAATCTGCTATATTCAAGAAATATATCCGTTGTCTTTTCATAGTTGAATATATTTTCAAATCCCATTTTTTTAGCGAACCGGGATATGATTTCAACTCCTGGAATAGCATCACCTGGGGCATTGGTGAGTTTATGAGCTAGACTTATTCTTCTTTCCGGATTTGTTACTGTGCCCTCTTTCTCAAGCCAACCAGCTGCAGGTAATATAAGATCAGCATAGGGTACTGTCTCTGATTTTAAAGACATATCCTGTACGATTACAAACTTTGCATTCTTCAAGGCTACTTCGACATTTCTAGCAGAGGGCAAGCTAACCAATGGATTGGTATTAATAATCCAAATAGCTTTGAGTTTTCCGGAAAGCAGGTTGTCGAACATTTCTGTGTCTGTATATCCTCTTTTATCAGAGATAGAAGGTACTCCCCAATATTTGGCAACCTCTTCTCTGTGCTCGGGATTAATAAGACTTCTGCGCGCAGGGAGAAAATCAGAAAGACCTCCGGCTTCTGTTCCTGTAATTGTATTCGGCTGATCCGAAAGCGGAAAAGGTCCGCAACCCTCTTTTCCTACTTGACCAGTTATCAGAGAAAGGTTAATTAAAGAAAGATTTTTATTGATGTCTGTTGCGCTTTGGTTATTGCCAGCAGACCACATAGGTATAAAGCCCTTAGCTTTGCCTATATATTCGGCTGCAAGTATTAGATCATGAACAGGAATGTCACATATGGAAGAAGCTTCTTCGAGTGACTTCTCCATCGCTTTGTTTTTATATTCATTAAACCCTTCAGTATGTTGTTCTATGAAATCTTTATCTGTCAGGTTATTTTCTATAAGAAACCTTCCTATGGCCCTGTAAAGAATAATTTCAGTGCCAGGTTTCAGCTGAAGGTGTATATCTGCTATATTACAGGACTCTGTTCTTCTTGAATCTGCAATAATTATTTTAACCTCAGGATTGTTGGCTTTATATGCCTCTAGTCGTTTGAAGACAATTGGATTGGAACGGAAAGGATTGGCATCGGTAATAAAAAAACAGTCTGCAAGTTCAAGATCTTCAATGGATCCGGGAATGGCATCCATTCCAAAAACAAGTTTGTTTGCAGTAAATTCGGATCCTGCACAAATGAGCGTATTGGTGTCGATATTGTTCGTTCCAATAAACCCTTTGACAAGTTTGTCAATTAAATAATATTCTTCAGTAAGGCATTGTCCTGAAATATAAAAGCCCACCGAGTCGGGACCGTATTTGGAAATGAAAGTTTTGAATACAGCAGAGGCTCTATCAAGAGCTGTATCCCAACTTACCCTCTGTCTGGGCATATTTCTGTTCCACCGCATTTCAGGGTATAATATCCTGTCGCTGTGGTCAGAAACTTTACTATGGAGGGTAACTCCTTTAGAACATAGTATTCCTTTATTTACCGGATGGTCCTGGTCACCTGACACTGTGATTCTTCCGGAGGTATCTTTTCCAATGATAACACCACACCCTAAGCCACAATAGTTACAGGTAGTTTTTGATATATTTTTTTTTGCGGGCATCCGGCATTTATATTAACAAATAAGGCTGCAGGCATAAATGCCCACAGCTTATTTGCACTAACCTTTACACTAACCTTGAACAAGGTTCTATTCTTCAAATTTAACTCCCTCGTCCTCAATCGAAAATTTCTCAACCAACAAGTTAAGGAGTCGTTCTCTTATGGATTTATACTCAGGTAAATTTACGATATCTTTTTTGTTTCTAGGTCTTGGCAAACCAACTATTTCAATTTCTTTTATAGTTGCTGCAGGACCATTATTTAAAACAACGATTCTATCTGATAAGAAGATAGCCTCTTCGATATCGTGAGTAACCATTATAATAGTTTTATTTCTGTTGTCCAGATTCCAGAGTTTCAAGAGCTCTACGTGCATACTTCCTTTGGTTAATGCATCCAGAGCGCCGAAAGGCTCATCCAGAAGCAAGACACTTGGATTGATGGCAAACGCTCTTGCTATAGCTACTCTTTGTTTCATTCCTCCTGAAAGTTGCTTGGGTAGTTTATCCTGGTGAGGAGTAAGGTTTACCATTGCAAGATTTTTTTCAACGATTGCGTGTTTTGCATCTGCTGAAATACCCTTCATACATGAATCAACGGCTTCATAGATATTTTCGTATACTGTAAGCCAGGGCAATAGAGAATAGTTTTGGAAAACAATTCCTCTGTCAGGGCCAGCACCTGCTACTTTTTTACCGTTAACGATAACTTCTCCTTTGCTAGGTTTTACCATACCACTTATAGTGCTCATGAGTGTAGATTTTCCACAACCAGAGTGTCCAATAAGTGAGATGATTTCACCTTTTCTTATTTCAAGGTCTATGTTCTTTACTGCAACATATTCGCCTTTAGGAGTTGGGAAACTTACAGTTACATCTTTTACTTCAATGCACACCGGACGAAGGAGGATGTTTTCTTTTACTTTATCTTCCGAAAGTATATTTGTATTAGCTATCATAGGAGTATCTGGTTTGGAGTGATTTAAAAGTTTTGTCAAGAACAAAGCCCACGAGGCCTATTATTAAAATTGCAGAAAATACTTTTTCAAGACTTAAAGCATTCCAGCTGTCCCAAACAAAGAATCCGATACCAACTCCACCGGAAAGCATTTCTGCAGCAACAATAACCATCCATGCGATACCTACACTTAGCCTTAATCCTGTTATGATGTGCGGCAAAGTAAAAGGAAGTAATACTTTGGTTATATACTTGAAAGTGGAAAATCCGAATGCTTTGGCTACATTTTTATGATCCTGTGGAATTGTAGAGACTCCAAATGCTGTATTAATCAAAGTTGGCCAAAGTGATGTAATGATGATTACAAACACTGTTGATGTCTGTGCAGACTGAAATGCGACAAGTCCAATCGGGAACCAGGCCAGAGGAGATACAGGTCTTAACACCTGTACCATTGGATTCAGAAGGTTCATCCCTAATGTACTTGAACCCATAATAAGTCCAAGAGGGATTGCTATAACAGAGCCTATTATGAATCCTTTAGTAACTCTCTCCAATGAACTCAGTAATTGATTGCCTATTCCTTTGTCATTCGGTCCGTTGTCGTAAAAAGGATGACTTACAAGGTCATAGAATACAGAAAACGTTTGTATAGGGCCAGGAAGCTCTCCGTCTGTAGAAAGGCTGGCGATATGCCATATGATCAACATGAATGACATTCCCAGAAGGAAATATAAAAACCTTCCTGTTCTGTAGGTGACGACTTTTAAAGCCGCTGTTCCTAATTGTTGATTGGACTTGTCCATTTTTATGCTATTTAGTAAAGGTTAATGTTGTTGTTTTATTTCTTACATACTTTCAAATACGCTTCCGGATTAGAAGGGTCAAACACAGTCTTATCAAAGGTTAAAGAAAATGGTTTCATGTCATCTGCAGGGATTGGGATCTTCATCTCTGCAGCTACTTCTTTATACAGGTCCTGAAGTATAAGTTTGTCTGCTATCGCTTTATAATCAGGTGCGGCATCAAGCAAGCCAAATCTTACATATTGTGCCATAAACCAGATGCCATGAGCTTTTCTTGGATAGTTTACAGACCCATTTTTGTGGAAAAACATATAGTCTTTATATACTTCCTGACCCTGATCGCAGCCAAGGTCGTATATACCGGCTAGTCTGTTATCAATTACATCAGATGGAGCATTCACATAACTAACCTTTCCTATAATAGAAGCAGATTGTTTTCTGTTTCCAGCTTTGTCAAGGAGTTTGCATGCTTCAATGATTGCCATCATTACTTTTTTCAGATCTTCACGACGTTCCTCAGAGAATTTTTTATTTACTACAAGTGCTTTTTCAGGATGGTCTTTCCACATATCCTGAGTTGCAATCTGTGTGAAACCGACACCTTGTTTTACAGCAACTCCGTTCCATGGCTCACCTACGCAGAAGGCATCCATATTACCAACTTTCATATTGGCAACCATCTGAGGGGGAGGGATAGTAATTTGTTTAACAGAATTTTGGTTAACTCCTGCCACTGCAAGCCAGTTTCTCATCCATATATCGTGTGTACCTCCAGGAAAAGTGGCTGCCACTATTACTTCTTTAGACTTGGTTTTTTCGGATATCGCAGGGCTTACTTTGTTAATTTGTTTAAAACCGACTTTGCCGCAGAAATCTTTTGATAAGGTGATAGCCTGTCCGTTAACGTTTAGGATCATAGCTATTTTCATTTCAGAACCTGCTTTGCCACCTATGCCGGTGTATACAGAGAAAGGCATTCCGAACAGACAATGTGCGCCATCAAGCTCTCCTGTTAATATTTTATCTCTCACATTGGCCCATGAAGCTTCTTTAGAAACTTCTACTTCTACACCGTATTTTTTAAATAGTCCATATTCTTTTGCCATCACAATAGGAGAGCAGTCTGTAAGGGGAATAAAGCCCAGTTTTATTACAGAATGTTTTTCTTTTGGCTCTGATGCCGGGGCGTTTGTTACTGAAGGAAGTGTGAACAGTACAATTGCAAGAAGAAATGTTACGCCAATTTTATTTAGTAAATTTTTCATAAAGGTCTTCATTTAGTGAGGTTATTTAGGTTGGTTCAACGTGTCTACATCTTTTCTAAGTCCATCTACTGATTTTACAAGTGATGCTAATTTGTCGTTGATCTGACCTAATAAGTCTGGTCTTATGGTGATCATCAGATAAGCCCAGTTGCCATTATTTCTTTTGTTGATATATGGTACGTTAGCTGTTGCTGCTATTGCCCCTTGATTTCCACCTCTCTTTAATCTATCCAGGGTATTGGTGCCTAGCATAAGACTATAGCCTGCTTCTATCCCGATTTGTTTTGTGAAATTGTAGTTCAGTACAAAGTCAAATTCAGTACCTAATCTGCTGTCAAGCGTTTTTCCCGGAGCAGTTTCGTCAGCTACTTTATTTCCAGCATAGAATTCGTGGACATCAAGACTTAGAAGCAGATTGTCTTTTAGTTTGTATCTGCTTTTAAGAAAAAGATCTATTAAGCCTGGATTTCTGCTTACATTGCCTTGCACTCCATATGCATCAGCCACGTAGAAGTAGTCCATGTATCCCCAGAATTTATGAGGTGTACCGTAGAGTGGATCAAATCTGTGATTAACTTCTCCGCTTTTGGTAGTATTATTACCTGAAAGGTAGTCACCTCCAAGTCCTAAACTTAATTTTCTGTCAATGGCAAACATGGTTGATAGTGATGCCATATAAGCATCCATTTTATTTCCCAGTTTGTCTTTATTTCCCTGATAAAAGAATGAGGCATCTATTTTGTGTTTTCTCATCAGAGTACCGAAGATGTTCCCTCCAACAGTGACACGGCTGTTAGTTCCTTTCGTAAATTTTCCGCCTGCAATAGGTTTTTGAAAGTCATCTTTAAATAGCAGGAATGTTGCTTTTGAAAAGCCTATTTCTTTCGAAATATATAAGAACTGCATGCTTTTGTACATGGTTCCTATGAAGTTGGTTCCTGCAGGTGCAGCTACGTTTGCGCTGTCAGTGGCAATCTGCGTTCCTGGAACGCCATAGTATAAGTTACCTGTATTTTTTAGTTCCCTTTGTTGATTGAATGCAGCTCCAAGATCTGCCGTCCATGTGCCTTTGGCAAACTTTAATACTGCAGCATCATGTCTTCTACCTTGCTGAAGCCAGTTTAAGCCTCCTAACAGACGTTCATCATCATATACAAGCTCTTGTCTACCCAGCTTAAGTGATACGTTTTTAAACGTTTTGAAATAAGTTGTATCATTAAATACGATTTCCCCCCAGGCTTCATGCAGGAAAAGTTTATTCCCATCAATATTTGATATTGTAGAAGCGTCCTGACCCCACACTCTTATGTCCTGAATGGATGTGAAGAGCCTTAACTTTTCCATTCCATAACCTATGTTCAGGCGAGTTCTCTGCGATGTGAAAACTGAGGGAGTTTGATGTGGAAGTGGTAAAGTGCCTTGTCCGTCGCGAAATTCTGTACGGGTTCTAAGTTGGGCATTTATAAGTAACTGAGAAAATCCTTCCTTCTCGAGTGCGAACAAGCATAAGGTGAGTATTATAAGCACTTTATGTAAAAATCTTTTTTTCATATTCCAGGGATTTAAAGGGATTTAAGATTGTTTAATTGCTTGTTAGGTTTTCTTTCTTCAGGTTAGTTTTCGGGGTTAAAGACTAATGTTTTTTGAGGGCCTCCTTCCAGTTTGTTGAAGTATGAATCAAATGTATGTAATAAAAACTAGACTGATAAGTAAAAATACGTAAATTTTACGTAAAACGTGAAAGTTCTTTTTTTAATAAAATGGCAAATAAAAAAAGTTATATTTAATTTCGTTATTTGTTAAAAATGAGTTTAAATTTTCATCATATTTTACTTAAAAAATGATAAATTTTTAAAAAGTGGTTAAGAAAATAACTTATAGTTTGTATAAATGTATTTAAAGTTAAAAAATAGGTTTAAAATTTATGTTTAGTTGATTTGCTAAAATAATTGTATTTAACCAAGGGATATGTAAGTAAGTTGGTGGAAAACGGAAGGATTAAAAAGCTGATCTGTTTTCTGTCTATTAAGGGGAATAAAATAAAAATGCCCCTTGATTTAAGGGGCATTTTTATTTTATGATAAGGATATTAATCAAACAATCTTATTTTCTAAAGCAAGTTTTACAAGTTCTGCAGCATTTTTTACTTTTAGTTTTTTCATGATATTGAACCTGTGAGTTTCAATTGTTCTAATGCTTATTGTAAAACTATCTGCAATTTCTCTGTTGCTGTTTCCGTTGATGATCATTTTTAAAATACCTTTTTCGCGTTTTGTAAGGCCAAAATCATCAGAGTCATCATCAGGAGTGGTTCCTTTTTTGATTTTTTGTAAGTAACCATCTGCTATAATACTTGAAACAGGAGTGCTAAAATATTTATCCCCTTTGGAAATAGTTGTTATAGCTTTTATAAATTCTTCTTTTCCAGTGTCTTTTAAGAGGTATCCTGCGGCTCCGGATTCTATGGATTTTAATATATAGTCCTCATTGTCGTGCATGGAAAGCACAAGAGTTCTGGTGTTGGGATAACGATCAGATATGATTGATGTAGCTTCAATGCCATTCATTTCCGGCATTGAAATATCCATTACGACAACATCGGGTGCTAGTTTTTTAACCTGTTCGATAGCTTCAATTCCATTTGAAGCTTCTCCGACTATTTTTATGTTTTTTTCACTGCTTAGAGTGGCTTTAATTCCATCTCTTACAATGCCATGATCGTCAACCAATAAAACTTTTATCATATTCCTAAGCGTTTACTATAGGTACTTTTATCATTATTTTAGTGCCTTTACCAATTCCTGTTTCAATTCTGAATTCTCCATTAATTAGGCTGGTCCTTTCCTGGATGTTTACTATTCCATTTCCTGAGCTTACAGATCTTATTTTAGAGTCAAGATAGGAGGTGTTAAAGCCTTTTCCGTTATCGGATATGCAAATGTTGAGGCATGTTTCAGAATTTGATACGAAAATTGTCACTTCATCGGCTTCTGCATATTTTATTGCATTGTTTAATGCTTCCTGTATAATTCTATAAATATTGATTTCTACTGTTTTATTTAACCTTTGGATATTAGATTCATTTTCAAAAACCACATCTATATTGGAGCTTTTAGAAACCTGATCGCTTAGGTTCTTGAGGGCAGGGATAATGCCAAAGTCACTCAAAACACTTGGCATTAGATTAAAAGATATTCTTCTGACTTCAACTATTGTTTCATAAAGCATATTCTTTATCTCGGTTAGTCTGGATTTTTCAGTTTTGGAAGCTGCACCTTTTAAACCTTCTATATTGAACTTTAATGCTGTTAATTTCTGACCCAGACCGTCGTGTAATTCTCGGGCTATTTTTTTTCGCTCTTTTTCTTGCCCTTCGATTATCGACGATGTTCTAATTTTCTGTTCATTAATGCTTTGTCTGAATTTTTGGGTAATGTCTGTATAAATTGCGATATAACTTCCCGGACTTCCATCGTTGCTTAAAACAGGTACAATTGTAGTATCCAGCCAGAAAAAGCTTCCGTCTTTAGCCTTGTTTTTGATTTCGTCATTCCAAAGTTTGCCGCTGGATATGGTTTCCCACATTCTGTCAAAAAACTGTTTTGAATGATAATGGCCACTGATCATATGAAATCGATTTCCTAAAAGTTCTTCTCTTTTGTATTTGGAAATTTCGCAAAATTTATCATTTACATAAGTAATGATACCGTATTTGTCTGTTTTTGCTACAATTGATGCGTGGTCCAGTGCAAAATGAATGTCTTTCAGATCTCTTATGGACCTTTCAAGTGATTTATTCGCTATTGTCAGTTTTTTTGCAAGGTCTGATGCTTTTTCTTCTGAGAGAATCAATTCTCTTATTGTTAACTTGATCTGTAAAACTGCAGGCCTGAATATGAACAAGCCTTCAAATATGAGTATAATTAGAGTTATAATAAGTAAGAAATGTTCAATTTTTCTCAATAGTGCCATTTTTTTCTGCGCTTCAACATCATATTGATGTACAATTTCGTCCATTCCATTTAAAAATGTTCTTTCATTGCTTAGGATCCTCCGAATGGCAGCGTCCATTTTAGTTTGAGTTGCTTCGGCTGGATTTTCTTTAAGACTAATAATGGTTAGGGCTCCATTTAATACGTTGTAAAAGTTTTGGTCTATAGCATCATACATTTCTTCAATTTTGGTGCTGTTTTTTCCTGGAAGATTGAGGTCCTTATTGCCATATCGCAGGCCTAAATGGTTTTTTTCCCAGTATTCTGTAAGGCTTTTCAGTTCCTTTGTCTTGTCTTTATATTCTATATGATCAAGGTTAGCATATAATATAAGGCATAGTTTGACAATTTCCTGACTTTTAAAACGCTGCTTTCCTGCAAGGTTTACAACATGGGAGTCTGAAATCTGACTACTTATTGATGATTGGATTAAAAACTGGCCTGTAAGGGTTAATAATGCAACCGCTGTAAGGGCGAAAATGTACATTCGGGTGAAATTATTCCCCGTTTTTTCATCCAGAACTTCTTTCTTAGGTTTCACGCGATTACTTAAAGTATAAATTTAATAAGACACTCAGTCAATTCAAAGTAAATAAGATATAGTACGTAGTTAGATACTTATTAATGTATAAGTAGTTTATTTTTTAAAAGTACTTTAATTTCAAACCTGTTTTTGTTAAAAATCTAGTTTTTGTTTATAAACATGCTTAAATTTTAAGTGTTCTTTGATAAAAATACTAAAAAATATTCACAAATAGTATTTAATTAAGTGTGTATGTTATTTAAAGAAGAACTTTACGTATGTGTTGATAAAATTATACGTAAAATTACTTAGTAGTATTTTTTTTCTATATATTTGATTTAAGTGAATTACTTCTGGCAACCTTATTAATTAAATTTTATGAAGAAGCTAAACAATCTTGTTATCGTCGGAAATGGAATGGTTGGATATAAAATGTGCGAAAAGCTCATTGAAAAGAAGGTGCAGGATGAATATAATATAATTGTATTCGGAGGAGAGGCAAGACCAGCTTATGACAGGGTACACCTGTCGGAATATTTTTCTGGCAAATCTGCTGAGGATCTTTTAATGGCGCCTGCAGACTGGTATAAAGAAAATGGTATTACTCTATACTTAAATGACCCTATTGTAAAAATTGACAGAGATAAAAAAGCTGTAATTTCTTCCCAAGGTCAGTCTGTTTCTTATTCCAAACTTGTACTTGCTACAGGTTCTAGTTGCTTTATCCCATCTATACCTGGTATTGAGAAAGAGGGGGTTATTGCTTACAGAACTATTGAAGATCTTGACGATATAAAATCTTATGCATCTAAGTCCAAAAAAGGAGTAGTCATAGGAGGGGGGCTTCTAGGGCTAGAGGCCGCAAAAGCATTGATGGATCTTGGTCTTGAAACACATGTAGTTGAGTTTGCTCCAAGACTTATGCCAAGGCAGTTAGATGAAAAAGGTGCTATAATGCTTAAAGAGAAAATCGAATCTCTTAACATATCTATACACCTTAATAAGAATACTAAATCTATCGATGGGGAGGGAAAAGTTGCAAAGATGGTTTTTGCAGACGGAAGTGAGTTGGAGACTGATATGATTGTAGTTTCTGCTGGCATTAAGCCACGTGATGAGCTAGCTAGAGAGGCAGGTCTGGAAGTAGGGCCACGTGGGGGTATCGTAGTAAATGATTTGCTCCAGACTTCAGATCCTGAGATATATTCAATCGGTGAATCTGCTCTATATAAAGGTATGATTTATGGCTTGGTTGCTCCGGGTTATGAAATGGCAGATGTAGTGGCGAATTCACTTGCTGGCGGATCAAAAACCTTTGCTCCGTATGATATGTCTACTAAGCTTAAGCTAATCGGTGTAGATGTAGCCAGCTTCGGAGATCCTTTCTGCACAGAGCAAGATCATCAGCACATTGTATTTGAAGATAAAACAAAGGGTGTATACAAAAGGGTGAACATTTCAGCTTGTGGTAATTATCTGCTTGGTGGTGTTCTTGTTGGGGATGCGAAGGATTACAACATGTTATTGCAGACTTATAAGAATGCAATCATTCTGCCTCCTACACCTGAGGATCTTATTCTGGGACCAAGAGGTGGAGCGGAGTCGGCAGGCAGCGGAGTTTTAAGTCTTCCTGATGCAGCTTTAATCTGTTCCTGTGAAAATGTTACTAAAGGAGATATCTGTTCCGCTGTAACCTATAACAATCTTGAAGATGTTGCAGGTATAAAAAAATGTACTAAAGCAGGAACTGGTTGTGGTGGTTGCGTTCCTATGCTGAATGACCTTCTGACTGCGACACTGAAGGCTTCAGGTAAAGAAGTGAATAAAGTTCTGTGTGAGCATTTCAGCTACTCAAGACAGGAGGTATTAGCAATTATCAAATCAACAGGGATTAAAACTTATGATGAGTTGCTTGCGAAATATGGAAGCGGTGATGGTTGCGAAATCTGTAAACCTGCTGTAGCCTCTATGCTGGCAAGTACCTGGAATGAGATGATTCTAAGCCAGGATACAATTCAGGATACTAATGATAGGTACCTTGCAAACATTCAGAAGGGTGGGACTTACTCTGTAGTACCAAGAATACCTGGTGGTGAGATCACTGCTGAAAAATTGATAGCGATTGGAGTAATTGCAAAGAAATATGATCTGTACTGTAAAATCACAGGTGGACAAAGAATTGACCTTTTTGGAGCTCGAGTAGATGAATTACCTCTTATTTGGGAAGAATTGATAGAAGCAGGTTTCGAGAGTGGTCATGCATATGGAAAATCTTTAAGAACCGTTAAAAGCTGTGTAGGCTCTACATGGTGTAGATTTGGTCTACATGACTCAGTAACGTTTGCTATAGAAATAGAAGAACGTTATAAAGGTCTCAGAGCTCCTCATAAACTTAAGAGTGCTGTATCTGGATGTGTTCGCGAGTGTGCAGAAGCTCAGGGTAAAGACTTTGGGATCATTGCTACAGATAAGGGATGGAATCTATACATATGCGGTAATGGTGGTGCAAAACCTCAACACGCTAAATTACTGGCTTCTGATATTGATAAAGAAACATGTATCAAATACATCGACAGATTCCTTATGTTCTACATACGCACTGCAGAGCCGCTTAATAGAACGTCAACTTGGCTTAATAAACTGGAAGGTGGTATTGAATATCTGAAAGACGTGATCGTGAATGATTCTCTTGGTATTGCGAATCAGTTGGAAATGGAAATGCAATACATGGTGGATACTTACAAGTGTGAATGGAAAGATGTTGTGGAAGATCCTTCAAAAAGAAAGAGGTTTACGCACTTTGTTAACTCTACAATAGCAGATCCTACTATCAAATTCCAGGCTATGAGAGATCAGAAGAAGCCAGTAGAATGGGGAGCGTAATGGAAGTTATAAGTTATAAGTCTTAAGTTTTAAAGAGGTATTGCTTACTACAAACAAAAAATATGCATTCAATAAGTCCTTCTCCTTCAGGAGAAGGATTTAGGATGAGGTTTTCTTTTAAATTCTAACAGCTCAAATATCTAAATACTATTATTATGCAAGTAACTTCAGTAGAAACAACAAAATGGGTCCTGGTGGCGAAAGAAGAGGATGTTCCGGCAAATGGTGGATCATGCGTGATGTATAAAAATGAGCAGATTGCGATATTCAACTTTAAAAAAAGAAATGAATGGTATGCGACGCAGAATATGTGTCCACATAAAAAACAAATGATTCTTTCAAGAGGAATGATCGGAGATAAGGAATGTGAGCCTAAAGTTGCATGTCCTTACCATAAGAAAAACTTCTCACTAAAGACAGGTGAAAACCTTAATGGAGAAGAATACAGCATTAAAACTTATCCTATTAAAGTTGAAGCAGGAAATGTGTATATTGGAGGTTTGGAATAACAAACCTCTGCTATAACATTTATGAGAGATATTACAGGAAAGCAAATTTCCCTTAGAACAGCTAAAGGTATGGGGGCTGTTCTTTGTGCCAAGGAGATTGTTGAACTGATTAAAAATGACAAACTTCCGAAAGGAAATCTTTTTGATGTCGCAAGAGCAGCCGCTTTTCTTGCTGCAAAAAATACCCAAAACCTAATCCCGCATTGTCACCCGGTTTCTATTGACGGGTTGAATATATCCTACAAATTTATTGATGAACTTACCGAAGAGGATGATCCTGAAGGAAAGCTTAAGGATCAGTCAGGAGTAGTAATTTTTGCCGAAGGTAAATCGATCGGAAGAACAGGAATTGAAATGGAGGTGCTTACTGCCATATCTGTTGCTGCACTTACAATTTATGATTTGTTAAAGCCTTTGGGAAATAAAGAGATAGAGATATCTTCGATCAGGCTCCTTGATAAAACCGGTGGGAAGTCAGACAGAGCTAAATTTTCAAAAAGACAACATCAGGCTGCAATACTGGTATGTTCAGATTCCACAGCTGCAGGTACGAGAAAGGACAATTCTGGGTTAAAGATTAAAGAAATGCTGGAACTTCATAATACAGAAGTGGTGGATTACCAGATTATTCCTGATGAAGAGGAGATGATTCAGAACCAGATTAAAGATTGGGTAAATCAGGATATCGCATTTATTTTTACAACTGGTGGGACTGGGCTTGGGCCAAGAGATCATACAGTGGATGCTGTGCAAAAAATCCTTGATAGAGATGCACCTGGTATAGCTGAAGCAATGCGGGTTTATGGAGGAATGAGAACTCCATTGGCTATGATGTCCAGATCCATTGCAGGTTCAATAGGCGGTACCTTGATTGTTACTTTGCCTGGAAGTACTAACGGAGTGAAGGAGTCTCTGGAAGCTATATTACCTGCAGTATTTCATGCCAAAAGTATGCTTAGAGGAGGCGCACACTAATCTGATGCTTACAGTTACCGAAGCTAGAAATCTGATATTGCAACAGGCAAGATCATTTGGCATTGAAACTATTTTGCTTTCTGAAGCATATGAAAGAGTTTTGGCTGAAGATATCTATACAGACCGTGACTATCCTCCTTTTAACCGTTCTGCAATGGATGGTTATGCGCTTAAATTTAAAGACTTAAGTAATCATAAAGAATTCAGACTTGTTGACGATATGCTTGCCGGAGAGCGGATCAAGTCGTTGACAGAGGAGGGGACTTGCATTAAGATAATGACAGGAGCCCCTGTTCCGGAAGGTGCAGATCTTGTCATTCGTGTGGAAGATTCTGAAATAAATGATGGTATGGTGAAATTTAAATCACTTCCCTTCAGGAACTGGCTGAACATAGCGATGCAGGGAGAGGATTCAAGGATCGGAGAAATGGTATTGAAAAAGTCAACCATTATTCATGCAAGCACTTCCGGTCTTCTGGCCTCACTGGGAAGAAGTAACGTTAAAGTTTATTCTTTGCCAAAGGTATCTATCATCTCTACAGGAAATGAAATAAAAGCGGTCGGAGATTTTGTATTGCCTCATCAGATAAGAGATAGTAATTCTTATACCATCGCTTCATTTTTTCAACATTATAATATTGAAATAGTATCAAGAAAACTGGTATCAGATCGTAAGGAAGAGATAAAGCACGCTATTGAAAGCTTAAAGGATATGGATATTCTGATTCTTTCAGGAGGTGTTTCAATGGGGGATGCTGATTTTGTTCCGGAAGTGCTGAATGCTTGCGGTGTTAAGACAATATTTCACAAAGTTCAGATCAAACCAGGAAAGCCTCTTTGGTTTGGCATCCTGGATAATAAAACAGTTGTATTTGCATTACCTGGCAATCCTGTATCTTGTCAGGTTGCATTTAAGGTATTCATAGAACCCTTTCTTAGGGCTTGTTTTGGACTTACTGCTTGTCAGACAATAAAGCTGCCTTTAACAAGTGCAAGGAAAAAAAAGAGTTCCTTTGAAGAATATTTCCCTTGCATTCTACTTCCATATGGACCTCACTCAGGTCTTCAACAAATTAGAAATAATGGTAGTGGTGATTTTACTTCTATTACACGTTCTGCTGGCCTGTCAGTGCATCCGGCAGAAATTGAGGAGCTTAAAGAGGGAGATGTAGTTGAATTTATTCCCTGGAGAGGGATATAAATAATAATGCTTACCCTATTTTGGGTGGTAACCGAAGTTGCAATTGCAGGTCAAAAAATTCTCTAATTAAAAATGAACTTGGAAGGTGAGGTGTTTATTTTCGAACACTATATCCAAATTTTTAACCTTCTCATAGATTGGAAAAGATTGTTACAGAAGGTGATATAGTCGCAAAGTCACTACTTTGTATCTTTTTGAAAAGACGTATTCGGTAAAGGCTCAAATGCCAGCTTGCCCCCTTAATTGCCTATAGATATTTTCATTTAAAGTCTATACTTTTGAATTGATTTATGTTTTACAATTAAGAGTATGAAAAAAGTTTATTTGATTGCCCTTTTATTTTTAATTCTTGGAGGTACTAGTGCTTTTTCACAATCCAAGGGTAATATACACTGGTCATTTAGATTTGCACCAGGACTGAATGTAGCAACAGTGAAAGATCCTGATCCTACTCCATCTGGATTTCATTATGTGGCAGATGGAGCGACTACAAAGGAGGGAAATGTCGGAGGTATTAGTCTGGGCGCCAATCTTGAATATTTTGTGAATGATAATTTTGCATTTACACCAGGCCTTTGGTTTACTACAAAAAATATACTTATCAGAAATACAGATGGTAATTATTCGGGAGTCTCCAAATACAACCTTTTTTATATACAAGTCCCATTGATTGGCAAATACTATACAAAAGAAATTATAGATAATTTAAAGCTTGTGTTTGCATTCGGACCTACATTAGATTTTAAACTTTCTGAAAATATAAATGGCGGAGATGGAGCACATTACTGGAACCTGGCTAAAAATGAGTTCTGGGATGATCCTTCTCGTGGAAGAAACGGGGATAACAGACCTCAAAGTTTGTTTAATCCTTTTGATATGGGACTTATCTTTAGTGCAGGAGCAGATTATGCTCTGAACGACAAGATCAGCCTATATGCAGGGTTGAGCTTAAACAAAGGACTTGTAAATATGATTCACCCGAATTTAAAATTTAATGATCCTTATAGAACAAAAGTCAATTCAAGTGTTAAGATAAAAAGCAATATAATTGCTTTAGACTTTGGTGTTAAATTCTAAAAAGATAATGATATGGTATTAAGTTAAAAGTCTAAAGTTAAAAGTTAAGTCCTTAAACAGCTTTCAATTTTAGACTTTCAACTTTCAACTCTAACTTTTATTACTCTTCCTGCATTTTGGGCAATGAATAAGCCATGCTGGAGGGGACGATTTTATGATGATATCTTTTTACATAAACCTGTGTAAACTCTGCACCAAAAAGGAGAAGCAAACAGGAATAATAGATCCACAAGAGAATAAGAATTATTGATCCAGCTGCACCAAATACCGACTCAGGTGATACTTTATTAAAGTACATGTTGAGACATATTTTTCCCAGGTAAAATAATATAGTAGTAAGAAATGCGCCAACCCACAATGCATTAAATTTAATCTTTATGTCCGGCAGATATTTAAATATAAGCGCAAAGAGGATTGTCTGTATTGAAAACGAAATAATAAAATCAAACAAATAAAATATATAAATCGAGAATCCCGGAATGATAAGAGTAAGAAAGGAGCTGATGGATGATATAACTGAAGACAAAATGATGGAGATAAAGAGAAGCAAACCAACTATAAGTATAAGGCTAAACGATTCAACTCTGTCTCGTAATAGCTTGATCCAGCCTGCTTCTTTTTTAACTTTGACCTGCCATACCTGATTGAGTGAGGTTTGCAGTTGAATAAATACTCCTGTAGCACTTACCATGAGCACACATACTCCCACTATTACCAATATGTCTGAGCGCGGCTGTTGAGATGCATTTACTATTATCTGCTGAATTTGTTTGGCAGTATCTTTACCCATTAGCATATTAATTTTTTCCGCAATATCCCCCTCAATGACTTTCTTTCCCAGAAAGATTCCCATGGTATTAATGATTATAATCAATATCCCTGGTAGTGATATTAAAGCATAAAATGAAACAGCAGCTGCATGTGTAAATGCATCATCATTGTTCCATTTAATAATGGTTTCCTTAAAAAGGCTTCCTATATCTCTGATTCTGAAACCATGCTTCTCCATAATATGCCTTTACCAGGTAACATATTATTACGTGAGCTTTGTTCTCTCAGCGCAGTTTTATAGATATAAGGGAGTTTTAATAACACTTTTTTTTGTAAAAACAAATTGAAAAGTGCTTAGTTAAGATTGAAGTTTTAAAATTACTAGAGGTCTTACTGAATTTATAGAATCATGAAAAATCTCCTTTTTATCCTTGCCGGTTTATTTATTACTGTAAACGTAATGGGACAATGTTTGCAGGTAAATGTCGGAGTTGTGATAGAGCAAGAAGCGGATCCGTGCAAAGGACCAGTCATTCTTGATGCAAATGTTCCCGGCGCAACATACCTCTGGAATACCGGAGAAACTACTAAGCAGATAACTGTTACCAAAACAGATACTTTTACAGTAATCGTCGATAAGGCAGGATGTATAGGTGTAGATACAGTACCGGTTATTTTTCTTGAAAGTCCAATCGTTTATTTAGGGTCAGATCCATTACCACGTTGTGGTGGCTGCGTTACTCTGGATGTTGGGGATCAGGGCGGAGCAAAAGTAATCTGGAGTACAGGAGATTCTTCTCAGGTAGTAAAATACTGCGATATTGGAGTGAATAAAGTATGGGCAACAGTTACGAATGATCTTGGCTGTACTGTTTCTGATACTATCGAGGTAGCTGTGAAGCCTGGTTATGGTATTGATCTAGGTGCTTCTGACACAACTGTATGTGCAGACAGTATAATTATTTCCCCCCACAGTTCCTTTGGTGGCAAATATAAATGGAATACCGGTCAGTCAGATACTTCTATTGTAGTGAAACAATCCGGAATTTATTATATAAGTATTTTTGATATCGCCGGTTGTAGCCCTGCTGATACAGTAAGCGATACAATCAGAGTAAAATTAAGCGATTCTCCAATTGTCGATCTGGGACCTGATCCTGATGTAAAATGCGGTGGATGTGTTTTGCTTGATGCCAGTCCTCTTAGCGATGCAAAATACTGGTGGAACACAGGAGATACGACTTCCTCCATTCAGTATTGCAAAACAGGATTTACAAGTGTATGCGTTAAGGTTACAACTTCAGAAGGTTGCTTTGATGCAGATACAATAAAGATAAATATTAAAGAAGGTTATGATCCTTCATTAGGTGAAGATGTAACATTATGCGGAGATAGTCTTATTATCCGGTCTGCAGATGTTGGAAGAAATATAATCTGGAATACTGGGGAAACTTCAGATTCAATCATCGTGAAAAGTTCCGGAGTGTATTATGTCTCTATTACAGATATCCCCGGATGCAATCCTGCAGATACAACTTCAGACACAATCACTGTGACGCTTAATAAATTACCAATTGTCAATCTCGGACCTGACCCAGATAAAAAATGTACAGGATGTTTTACTCTCGATGCAGGAGCAGCAACAGGAGGGACATATCAATGGAGTACTGGTGAAACATCTCAGCAAATTTCTTATTGCAAAACCGGGGAGAATAATGTCTGGGCCAAAGTAACAGATAGTAATTTTTGCAGTGCATCCGATACAATCATCCTGTTTATCAGGGATGACTTAGAAGCCATACTTGGTAAAGATACTACATTATGCGGGCAGGAAGTAACGTTAAAGAGTCCCTTGCTTCAAGGTGATTATATCTGGAGCACAGGTGAAACTACTTCTGAAATAACAGTTCATGAGTCTGGTTTTTATGCTCTTAAAGTTTTCAATGTGAATGGCTGCTTACCTGAAGATACATTGACAGATACTCTGGAAGTAAGTTTTGTGGAAGTGCTTGCAAACCCTACTTCAATTCTGGATTTAAGCTCTGCATGCGGAAAGCTTGAATTCATGGTAAATCCAGTACCTGGAGCAAGCTCATATGAATGGAAAGTTCCAGATGGATGGAAAATTCTTAGTGGTCAGGGTACAAACCTTGTAGAATTGGAATCCAATGAAATGAAGCAAGGTACAATTACTGTAAAGGCCAACAATAGTATGGCAAACTGTGCCAGTGGTGAAGCTTCCATTGAATCTAATGAATCCATCTATTCGGTGCATGTGCCTAATACATTCTCTCCTAATAGCGATGGTATTAACGACCTTTGGATATTAAGAAACATAGAACACTTTCCTGACAATGAGCTAGTTGTTCTGAACCGCTGGGGCAATGAAGTATATAAGAAAAGGGGATATAAAAATACCTGGGATGGAAGCAATTTGAATGAAGGTACCTATTACTTCAAGCTGAAAATCAGGTTTTGTAACTCAGAAAAAACTATCGTTAATTATTTAACCATTGTAAGATAAGTGATGAGAAAATTATTTACTTCCGTAATTCTTTTGTTCTCTGTTCATTGTTATGCCCAGCAGACATTACAATTCAGTCAATATCTGTTCAATGGCGTAGTAATAAATCCTGCCTATGCGGGAAGCAGGGAAGCAATTAATATTAATGGCCTTTACAGAAAGCAATGGTCAAAGGTAAATGGAGAACCAAACTCTATAACGTTAAGTGGAGATATGCCGCTATACTGGAATAAAGCAGGTGTTGGAGCTTATTTCATTCATGATGAACTTGGTGCTCAATTTCAGAATTCATTCTTCGGATCTTTTGCTTATAGAATAAAAGTATCCTCAAAAGGAAGGCTAGCGTTGGGAGTAGCTGCAGGTATTACTAATTATGGTATAGATGGAAATAAGTTAACAACAGATCAGCCAAATGATCCAGCTGTACCTATAGGACGTGAAGCAAAAACCAGAGCAGCTTTTCAGGGAGGACTTTATTTCAATACCGACAGATTTTTTGTAGGCTTATCATTGAATAACGTGGTGGTAAACATGAGTAAAGGATCCGACATGATTCCATCCCAAAGAAAGCACTTGTTTCTGGCAGCTGGTTTCGTTTCTCAGATCGTTGAAAAAATAAAGATCAGACCAAGTATTATGATTAAGGAAGACTTAAAAGGGCCTACTAATGGCGATGCTTCAGTCTTCTTTATCTTTAACGATATCGTTTGGCTGGGAGGTTCTTATAGAAGCAGAGTCTTTAATAAAAATGATGTGGAAGATGTGGGAACAGCAAAAGATGCTGTGGTAATTATGGCAGAAGTTTTCCCTATTCCAAATCTGAGGCTGGGATACTCTTATGATATTTCATTAAATAGTTTTAAAGACTTTGCTACCCACGAAATCTCTGCGGGATACAATATTAACAGAAAAGGCGGATCAAAAATGTTAACACCAAGATACTTTTAATGTATAAAATTATGAGTCTTCTTATCAGAACCGGATCACTTATCCTATTGTATAGTCTGATCCATAGCTATACTGCGTCAGGGCAGAGTATACTTGCAAGGGCAGATAAAAACTATAATCAATTTAATTACTCTCTTGCTGTTAAGGAATATGAAGTTATAGCAGAAAAGAAAGGGCAATCTGCAGAAATAGTACAGAAGATAGCAGACTGTTACAGAAAAATGAATAAGTCAGAAGAGGCAGAAAAGTGGTATGCTGTTTTATTGACAAAATTCACCAAAGTAGAACCTTCAAATTTGTTATTCTATGCAGAAGCCTTGAGAAACAATGGAGATTATCAGGAGGCAAGAAAACAATATATTCAGTATGGTAAGCTTTTTCCATCTGAAAAAAAGATGGCAGAAGCATTTGCTAAAAACTGCGAAAAAGCAATGGAGTGGATGTCCAATCCGGTACAGGTGAAGATCGAAAATGTAAAATCTGTGAATACTGCTTATTCAGAATTTTCTCCTCAGTTAGTCGAAAACAAGCTAATCCTTGCAACAGACAGAAAATTTGATGATACAGATTATTCCAACAAGCAGATCTACGGCTGGACCGGAACACCTTTCCTAAACCTTGCTTTTGCAGAGATCGATACAAACTTCAAAATTGAGTTTAAAAACAAACTTAAAGGAGTTAACGGTATGTACCATAATGGGCCGGCAACTTTCTCAAAGAAAGGGGATACTATCTACTTCACCAGAACAAACAAAGTTAGTAACAGAGGTAAAATAAATGGACAAAAGAAAGGTCCTGATTTTGTTAACAGACTTGAAATATTTTATTCGATAAAGAAAAATGGCTCATGGTCTGCGATATTACCTTTTGAATATAATAACGTTTTGAACTATTCGGTAGGCCATCCGGCTCTTTCACCAGATGGTAAAACTATATATTTTGTGTCTGACATGCCGGGTTCCCTTGGTCAGACAGATATTTACTTCTGCACTATGGAGGCTAATGGGAAATGGAGTTTTCCTAAAAATGCAGGTAAATATGTTAATACACCTGCAAAGGAAGTATTCCCTTATGTTGCCCCTGACGGAAAGTTTTATTTTTCATCCAATGGTCATACTGGTCTGGGAGGACTTGATATGTTTGTGACAAACGGGAAACATGATAAATGGGACAGACCTGAAAATCTTATGTTTCCAATGAATTCACCAAAAGATGACTTTGGTATCACACTGGATACTACATTAAATGGAGGGTTCTTTTCTAGCAACAGAGAGGGAGGATTGGGAGAAGACGATATTTATAAGTTTTCCAACCCGACATGTGTACTTGCAGGGCTTACATTACATTTGGTTGATAAGTCAGAAAAGCCACTTGAGAATGTATTGGTGAAACTTTATAAAATGGGGGATACTTCTAATGTTATTGCCTATGAAAGAACTTATGGCCAGCCTGCAAAGAAGATTTGTCTGAGATCTTATGAACCGTGTGCAGTAGTAAAAAATCCTGAGGGGAAATTCTTCTTTAAATTGCAGCCTGGAGAAAAGTATGAGTTGAAGCTGGCTAAAAATAATTTCTTCTCTCATTCTACGACTATAGAGGCAAAGTGCAATACAGAAGACACAATGAATATTGCTATTCAATTAAAAGAAATAGAAATAGACAAGCCTATTGTTCTTAAAGATGTATTTTTTAATGAACAGGATAAGCTTTTCGTAATCCGCAATATTTATTATGATCTCGATAAGTCTGAGATTCGGTATGATGCAGCACTTGAACTTGATAAGCTGGTTGAAGTATTAAAAGAAAATCCGAATATTAAAATGGAACTTTCTGCTCATACCGATAGCAGGCATTCTGATGAATACAATATGAAACTTTCTCAAAAGAGGGCAGAAGCTGCAGTTCAATACATCGTATCTAAAGGTATCCCCGCAGGTGTTATAGTAGCTAAAGGCTATGGTGAAAGTAAAGTTATGAATCACTGCAAAGACGGAGTTAATTGTAATGAAGAAGAGCATCAATATAACAGGAGAACTGAAATTAAAGTAACAGAAATTATAGAGCCTGAAGTACATAGAGTGGGGCCTTATGATACGCTTGAGGCTATTTCGAAAGTATATGGGGTATCTGTAGAAGATTTGAAAAGGATTAATAATCTTGAAGAGGATTCTATTACAGCAGGAATGATAATAAAATTGAAATAATTTTCTCTAGGTAATAAGTTTATTGGTAACCTGTGAAAGCAATTTCACAGGTTATTTTTTTGATTAGAAAATGTTAGTCTGAAGGTACTTCCCTTATCAATTTCACTTTCCACATGTATTGAACCATTGTTATTATCCATTATTCTTTTTAGAATGTACAAACCAACGCCAGTTCCTTCTACATCCAATTTTTGGTTGTGCACTCTTCTGAAGATCTGGAACATTCCCTCTTGGTTTTGGGGGGCAATACCAATACCATTATCTTTTACTTCAAGTATGATATTGCCTCCTTGATAGTATGTTTTAACCATTATCTTACACGCTCTCTCTCTGGCTCTGTATTTAATAGAATTACTAAGCAGGTTGTATAAGATGCTTCTGAGATCCTTCATGGAGAACTCAATTTCTGGCGCATCCAATTGATGAGTAATGACACATCTGGAATTATTGAGGTCATTCATTAAAGTGATTTTAGCTTCTTCCAGCGCATCATAAATATTGATGACAGTTAAATCCTCAGATTTTCCATTGCCTTGTGCTTTTGTAACATCTGTAAGGTCTTCAATAGTTTTTCTGAATTTGGCAATACTTTGGTAAATCAGATCTATTAGGTTGTCAACTTCTTCTTTTCGGTCGGTTTTAGAATATAGCTCCTTGAGAAGTTGGTCCAGATATGTTACAAGTCCTTCGATATTTGACACAGGTGCTTTCAAATCATGAGAGGCAGTATAAATAAAGTTGTCAAGGTCTACATTGGCTTTCTTTAATTCTTTGTAGGCATCTTCAAGATTTTGGATAGCAATTTTTAAGTCATGAATATCTATGCAGGTACCGAACCACTTAATGATATTTCCTTTAGAATCTTTTAATGGCGTTGCCTTGGAAAGAAACCATTTGTATTTTCCTTCCTTATTCATTAACCTCAATTCTTTTTCATATTCCAAGCCTTGATATACTGCATCATACCATTCTTTTTCAGTCGATATGGCATCTTCAGGATATAAAGCTGATACCCATCCATTATTAAGAGATTCTTTGTCGGATAACCCGGTGAATTCTCTCCATTTTTTGTTAAAAAAATTAACGGTACCATTCGCATCTGCACTCCAGAAAATCTGAGGAACAGTGTTTGCAAGGAATCGGTATTGTTCTTCACTTTGTTTTAATGCCTCTTCTGCTTTTTTCCTTGCATCTATATTTTGAGTAATTCCAATGAAATATTGAATCTCATTCTTTTCATTCCTGACTGAACTTAAATTCAAATCGACCCAAAATACCTCTTTGTTCTTGTTAATGTATCTCTTCTCAATCTGATAATCATTGATTTCTCCTTTAAATATTTTTTCAACTAACTCTCTTTCCATCTTTGCATCATCATGATAAGTAAAGTCTTCAAAATGCCTTCCGAGAAGTTCATACTTTTTAAATCCAAGCATCTTATAAAATGCTTCATTACTTTCAATTAAGAAACCTCTGTCATCCGCCCACGCAAAGCCAATAGTTGGGTTATCAGCGAGAATTTTATATTTTATTTCATTTTGCTTTAATGAATACTCAGCCTTTTTTCTTTGGTCTATGTTTTCAATAATTACAATGACATATTCTATTTTTCCATAAAGATTTTTGAATGGTGCAGCATTCACTTCAACCCAGACAATTTTTCCTGATTTCGTTATTAAGCGCTTTTCAATTTTATAGGTAGATATTTCACCTGAAATCAACTGTTCTATTAATAATCTTTCCTTATCTAGATCTTCGTGAAATGTGAGGACATCTAGTGTTAGATTTTTAAGTTCGCTCTGCGAATATCCTGAAAGCTGGCAAAACGTTTTATTAGCAGAAATATATTTCCCATAAGGAGATCTTCTTACAATACCGACAAGTTTATTTTCCTCCAGTGCTTTAAATTTTTCATATCCCTCATTCAGTTTATTAATATATTTTATGAGACCGGAAATGTCCATTCCAAGAGCAAGGGTACCTATCAGTTCTCCTCCAAAATGTACTTCGTTGATTTGCCAGTGAATAATCTTTTCTTCTCCGGTTTTTGTGATAATCGAACTTTCAAAGGTTTTAAAATTAGACTTGGTTTTGTCATCATAATATTTGTAAACATCTTTAGGCGTTACATATTCAAACCATTTTTTACCGATTATTTCTTTTCTCGAAAATCCCGAAGTAACTTCAGCGGCTCTGTTAAATATTTGTATGATTCCGTTTTCGCTTATACCTACTATGATCAGATTGGTAGAATCAATGATGTTGTCAAGTATGTAGCTTGAGATAAGATTGCTGCCTGGGGCTGCTCCTGACTTTTTTGAACCATTTTGATTCTTATCTTCACGATTAATTTTGTTGATTTTTGAAATACATAGTTTAAAACGCCTGATCTTGTATTTGCTCTCTTCAATCTGAGTGTAAGATGACGGTGTAAAATTTATTTTTCCGTCTTCTATCTCAATAACTGATATTTTATTTTGGAAAAAGATATCCGGATAAGTTACTATCTGTAATGTTGTTTCAGTAATTTCAATCTGATTTTCCGACGGAACAAGATATACCTTTTCGTCTTTTAATGAAGACTGGTTAATCAGTTTATGTAAAGAGTGATCATAGCTGTAGAGGAACTTTTTCAGGTTTCTTATTTTCTTTGCCTTAAAGTTATCATCAATCAGGATAATGACAGAAGTGGGACTGTATATATTAAAAATAGTGGTGAGTATTGTTTTTACAATGGAGAAACTAGAAGCCTCCGCTTTTATTCTAAGGACAATCCTTTGAGGAAAGGTAGGTCTACCTTTCTCACTCTTTACTCTTGTATCTAAGGTTTTCTTTCTTTTGTCCATGCTGGTTGACGTTTTACTAGTAAGAAACCTGTAGTTGAATGTTGATTAACTATAAGTTATTATAATATATAACATTGTTTTTGATAAATTAAGTTGTCAAATTATTTTTTCTTTTTTGATTGCTTTCTTTTCTGATGATTTTTATCAAAATCCAGATCTTCGGCATCCTTCATTAATGATTTCCAGTCTGTGTTATTTTCTTCTGTAGATTCAAGAGTCTCAATGTAGTCCTGCTTGCTGATTTCCATCACAGTAATTTCCTTTCCTATGTATTCTTCAATAGTTTCAAGCAATGGGAGTTCTTCCTTGCTGCAGAATGAAATTGCTCTTCCTCGGTCATTTCCACGACCTGTTCTTCCAATTCGATGAACATAATTTTCAGGTTGTTCAGGAAGATCGTAGTTTACTACAATCTCTATATTAGATATGTCAATACCTCTAGCACTGACATCTGTTGCGATAAGTATCTTTGATTTCCCCTGCTTAAATAAGTTCAATACTTTCAGTCTGTCTTCTTGCTCTTTGTCACCATGAAGGGTGAGGGCAGAGATGCCTGCTCTTTCCATTGCGGCTGACAATCGTTCTGCACGTACTTTGGTTCTTACAAAAGTCAGTATCTTTTTCTGAGAATTATCTTTCACAATCCTTTCAAGAAAAAACCTCTTATCATCCATTTCAACAAAAGCTACAAAATGATCTATCTTTTTTGACACAGGATCTTTGGGAGAGATTTGTATTCTTATGGCGTTTCTGACAAGGGAATAAGCAATTTCTTTAATTTTCTTATCAATCGTAGCGGAAAAGAAAAGTGTTTGATGCTTTTTGGATAGCATTTGTTTAACATCTTTTATATCCTTGATAAAACCAAGATCAAGCATGTGATCAGCTTCGTCGAGTACCAGTATTTCTATATTCTCTAGACTTAGATGTCCCTGATGGGCAAGGTCAAACATTCTACCAGGTGTGGCAATAAGCACATCTATTCTGCCTTCTAATTCTCTGATTTGAGTCTCCTGTTCTACGCCTCCATAAAGGGCAAAGGATTTTATTTTGGTGTATTTCCCAATCTTCTCAAATACCTCGTTGATCTGCACAGCCAGCTCTCTGGTGGGCACCATTACAAGGCATTTGATGTTATTGTTTTTATGTTTGGATTCATGTAGTAAGGTGAGAATAGGGATTACAAATGCTGCCGTTTTACCAGTTCCCGTTTGGGCAATAGCCAGCACATCTTCTTTGTTCAGTATAGGCTGAATACATTTGAACTGAATGTCGGTTGGTCTTTTTAGTCCTGCTTCTTCCAGACTTTTTTTTATTTCTTGTGGAATTGAATATTCTTCGAATTTCATGTTTAATATTTTTAGAGGTTCCCCCGCTGAACGTTATTTATGAGATAACTGACCGGTTATGAGGAAGGAATTGTAGATTTTTACTATGCTTTTAGTAAATTTCCGATTTTTTATGTTAAAAATAGGACTTTTCTGGAATTAATTTATGCCTGCATAAAGCTTATTTATCTCATTTTTTATAAATTTAACATCTCTTTAGGCAAGTCTTATCACTTTATCTTCAGGTATTAAACTAAATATTCATTCGAAATGGAATTTCCATCCTATGGTATAGTAGAAGAAATTCAATCTGATTACAGCACTGTGCTTTATCGGGTTGCGGTCAATTCTGAAACTTTTCTTCTCAAAGCATTAAAATCTCCAAGTGATCAGAATAGTCTTGCAAGACTAAGACATGAGTTTGCCATTGCAAATGAAATTTCATTTTCGGGGGTACCCAGACATATACATTTGGAAAGCACATCTGCTCTTGCTGGTATCTTTATTGAAGATATCGAAGGAATAAGGCTTTCTGAATTTATAAAAAAGGTGCCGATAGATTTAAATACATTTTTTAAGGTCAGTATAAATATCTGTGGTCTTCTGGATGAACTTCATCAAAGAAGAATTGTCCACCATGCCATTAACCCTTATAACCTTTTTATTTCTCCTGACACCTTTGATATTAAAATATTAAATTTTAGCAGTTCAACTCATTCAAAGTCTAAAATTGCCAACCTTAACTTTTTAACTGGTGAAACCAGACTTGAATATATTTCTCCCGAGCAAAGTGGAAGGGTGCAGTGGAAGACCGATAGTCGCAGTGATATATATTCTCTTGGAGTTATATTTTATGAAATGCTTGCGGGATTAAATCCCTTTTATTCGGAGGATTCAATGGAAATAATACATTTCCATATAGCGAAAAGTCCGAGACCTCTCACTAAGCTGAAAGTAGAGGTGCCGGATATTTTATCTTCCATGATAAGTAAAATGATCAGTAAAAATCCTGAAGATCGTTATCAGTCTGCTAGTGGGATTAAAGATGATCTGGAAAATTGCTATGAACAGTTACTTAACAATGGCGCAATAGAGGTGTTTCCTTTGTGCAGCACAGACTATTCCTCCAATTTTCAGATCTCAAAGAAAATTTATGGTAGGGATGCGGAAATCCAACAACTTGAAGAAGCTTTTGATGAGGTATGTGCAGGACAATCAGGACTCATAAAGGTTACAGGATATTCCGGTGTTGGAAAATCTTTAATGGTAAGGCAAATATGTGCAAAGGTTATTGATAAAAGAGGATGTTTTATAGAAGGAAAATTTAACCAGATCCAGCAAAATATACCTTACTATGCTTTTATTATTGCCTTTAGAGAATTTGTAGATTTTATTTTAAAGGAGAAGCACGAGCGGCTTACCCAATGGAAAAACATCATTAGCGCTGCAGTTGGGGCCAATGGAAAAGTACTTACAGAGGTTGTCCCGAACCTTGAACTACTCATAGGTGTCCAACCAGAAGTACCCTCTCTTACACCGGCAGAAACACTCAACAGGTTCAATTTCGTTACCAGAAACTTCATTAAATCCATTGCCACTGAAGATAGTCCACTTGTAATATTTATTGATGATCTTCAATGGGCAGACAATGCATCTCTTGAATTGCTTAAATTACTTTTATCCGGCAAAGAAACAAATAACCTACTGATAATAGGGGCGCTGCGAGATAATGAGGTGGGAGAGTATCATCCTTTAAACAAAGTAGTAGAGGATATAAAAACATCAATACCTGTAAGAGCTATTCATATTCAAAATCTTAAGTATGATGATGTTAACTGTATGATCAATGAATCATTCGGCATTGCTGAATTACAAAGGAATCATCTTGTTGATCTTGTATATAATAAAACCAAGGGTAATGCTTTCTTTGTACATCAATTCCTTAAATCCTTATATGAGGAAAAACTTCTGAATTTTGATTTTATAAAACGTCAATGGGAACTTGATATCAAAGGTACGGAAGAACTCAATATCACTGATAATGTTGTCGATCTTGTCGCTGCCCGGATACAAAAGCTTCCTGAAGAAACTCAGAAGGTATTTAAGCTTGCTGCATGTCTTGGCAACCGCTTTGACCTTCTCTTACTTTCTATCATTTGCGGTAAACCTGAGCATGATCTGGCACAGGATATTCAAATCGGATTAATAGAAGATCTAGTAATTCCGGTAGAAAGAAGTTATAAATTCTCACATGATAAAGTGCAGCAGGCTGTATATACGCTGATCAATGAAGATGAAAGAGATAAGCTTCATCTTCAGCTAGGAAAAGTCTTGCTTGCTCACTTTTCAAGAGATCAGATTGAAGAATACATATTTGATATCGCCAATCAGTTTATCTCAGGAATCAATGCACTGGAATCGGATCCAGAGAGAAAACAAGCAGCTGAACTCTTTGTGCTTTCTGGTAAAAAGGCTAAGAGAGCTTCTGCATACTCATCAAGTTTGGATTATCTGACTCGAGGGATAGATTTGCTTTCGGTGAACTCTTGGAAAGAAAGTTATGATTTAAGTTTGGCTTTATATAGTGAAGCTGCTGAAAGTGCTTATCTCTGCGGAAATTATGATAAAATGGAACATTGGATTGAACATGTTCTGGATAATACGGAGATAACACTTGATCAGGTAAAAGTATATGAGATCAGGATAAGAGCCTATACTGCTCTTTCCAGAGTTGAAGAAGCAGTTGTTACTGCGCTGAAGGTCCTGAAAATACTTGGAGTTAAATTTCCTGATAAGCCAAACAAGTTACATGTACTGATGGATGTGCTTAAAGTTAAGGCAGCTTTAGGTACAAATTCGCTTGATAGCCTTTGGAAGAATAAGAAAATGAATAATCCAAAGGTATTTGCTGCCATAAGAATTATTGCAAGTGTAGCTTCTGCTTCCTATTTTTCATTTCCTGATTTGTTTCCATTGTTTGCCACAAAGCCATTTCTTCTGATGGTGAAACATGGCAATTGTGAAATGTCTTCATATATTTCTGTTAGCTATGCACTGATCATATCAGGAGGATTTGAAGATTATGCAACCAGTAAAAGACTGGTAAGACTTGCAAGTGAACAGGAAAAATATTTTCCACCTGAGCAGCACAAAGCGAGGGTTGGAATGGTTTCCAACACATTCCTTGCGCATGTTGGGGATCACCTGAAAAATACAATAAACCCTCTGGAAGAAGCCTATAAAGCAGGGGTTCAGGCCGGAGATTTTGAGTATGCTGCATATTCAGTGCTTATACAATCCATCAATGAATTCATATCAGGAAATCAGTTGAGAGATAGTATAAATTCTATGAGGGAGAGGACCAGAAGAATTATTCAATTACAGCAGAGTACTCCTTTATGCAGTCATAGTTTATTTGCTCAGGCAGCTCAAAATCTTCATGAAAATCCTAAAGATCCTTTATGGCTCGTTGGGGAATTTTTTGATGAGTCAAAAGTCAATCCATATGAGGAAGGTTCTATCACCAAGTCTTCGACCTTTGATTATTTTATTTGTAAGCTCATACTTTCCTATTTCCTGTGTAAATATGAAGAGGCTTATAAATATGCTATGGAAGCAGAAAAATATGTGGCTAATTCCGTTGGAAATCCATTGGTTCCTTCATTCTATCTTTACCAATCCATCGCTTATCTCGCAGTGATAAACGGAAAGAGTCCAAGGGAAAAGAAAGTTATGTTTGACCGTATTCTGAATAATCAGAAGAAGCTTGCTAAGCTTTCCAAAAGCGCTCCAATGAACTATCTGCATAAGTATTATATCATAGAGGCAGAGTTAAATAGAGTTAAGGGTAAAAATGAAAAGGCTCATGCTAATTACATAAAAGCTATTTCATCTGCTCGTCAATATGAATATCTGCATGAAGAAGCGCTGGCATTGGAGATGATGGGTAAATTTCATCTGTTTCGTAAAGAGCCTGTTCAGGGGGAATTTTACATTCAAAAGGCGAGAGAAAATTATTATCACTGGGGAGCTACTGCGAAAGTTGAAGAGCTGGAAAACAAATACCCTTCCTTTCTGAAGTTCGGTAAAACAACTGGTGGACTTCATTCAACATTGAATGAACAGGAGCAGGCGTCTGGTGATGCAATAGGTTTTGACCTCAAAAGTATCATGAAAGCATCAACTGCAATATCCGGAGAAATAAACCTGGAAAGACTTCTGGAAAAGATGATCAGGATAGTGCTTGAAAACGCAGGAGCGGAAAAGGGATTATTGGTTCTTAAAAATGAAGATGATGAATTTTATATAGAAGCTGAAGGAGCGCTGAGCGACCCAATTGTTACTGTGCTTAAGAGTATTGATTTTAAAGAATCAGGACTTATCCCAAATTCTATTTTTCAATTTGTATTGCATACACGTGATAGCCTTGTAATAGATAATGCTGCAGAAGATCCTAAATTTTCTTCAGATGAACTGATTCAGGAAAAGAAACTTAAATCAGTCCTATGTTTGCCGATTCTAAAATCCGGTACCATTATGGGAGTTCTTTATTTGGAGAATAACCTTATATCCAATGCATTTACTCCTGAAAGAATTCAATTCCTTCAGCTGCTGTCGGGCCAAATGGCAGTATCAATTGAAAATGCATTGAATGAAGAAAAGAAAATAGCAGCTTTCAGAGAACGGGAAAACCTGCTTAAGAAAATCAATATTCAGCAAACAATTCTTTCAAAAGAAGTTATCAAAACCCAGGAATATGAACGGAAGAGAATTGCTGAAGAGCTGCATGACGGAATGGGTTACTTGCTATCTACGCTAAAATTGAATCTGACAGCCTTCAAAGAGAGCGGTGTAGATGACCGTGAAAGCTATCTTGAAAGCTCATTAAATCTTCTGGAAGATGCCTTTAAAGAGTTGAAGTCAATCTCAAATAATCTTATGCCTGATGTCCTGCTGCAGTATGGCCTAGTGCTGGCGGTGGATTTTGTTTGCAAGAGGATTACAAGTACTGGCAAAGTAACCATTAACTTTAAGTCATTTAATATAAATAAAAAATTCCGTACTGATTTTGAGATTGAAGTCTTCAGGGTGGTTCAGGAACTTATCAATAACGCATTAAAACACTCCGGAGCAAAAAATATGGATATTCAGTTCGTAAATCAGAATGATTATCTGGTGGTAACTGTGGAAGATGACGGAAAAGGGTTTAACTTTGAGGCGACTATTAAATCCCGGAAAAAGGGCAGAGGCTTAAACAATATTATTGCCAGAGTAAACTTCCTCAGGGGAACGGTTAATTTCGATTCTTCTGAAAGAGGTACCTCTGTGATTTTAAGTATACCATTAAAAGTAAAAATAGATTAATCCCTATATCTATGATAAAGATCTTAATTGCCGATGATCATCAGTTATTTATTGACGGGTTATCAAGTTTAATGAAAAACGAACCTGAGATAGAAATCTCCGGCCAGGCACTAAACGGGGCAGAGGTACTTTCTATACTTGCCAGCAAAAGTATTGATATCATTCTCCTGGATATCAATATGCCTGATACTGATATCGTCGCGCTTACAAAAGAAATCCGTGAAAAATATCCCAACCTGAAAGTCATTATTCTGACAATGTACCACGGGACGCGTTATTATACCAAACTTCTTAAATATGGTATTCATGGCTATCTTTATAAAAGTGAAGGCAAAGAAGTATTTCTTACAGCCATTAAAATGGCTTCTCAGGGCGAAATGTATATTAGTAAAGAACTTTTTTCAAGCGGAGCCAAAAATACCAAAGATCTTATGCCAGCCTTTAGTTTAAAGTCTTCCAGCATTGATAATGTATTAACAAAAAGAGAATTGGAGATTTTAAAATTAATCGTTCAGGAATGTTCAAATAATACAATAGCTGAGAAATTATTTATCAGTACTGGTACTGTTGATACACATAGAAAGAATATCATTTTAAAATTGGGTGTGAAAAATACCGTCGGACTAATCAAATATTGTATTCAGAATAATCTTATTGATTGATTCCTTTCCTCTAGTGAAATATCCTTGCCGCTCACTCTTTGAGCTGATTCTAAATTCTTGCCTATTTATCACCTGTTTTATTGGAAAAGTCATATTTTTTAAAGGATAGTGAAAAATGTTATCCCGTAAACCGGTAGAGAAAAAAAATACCAGTTTACGGGATGGCCTAACTTTTACTTCTTTATCATATTTGTGACAGAGTAACAGATAATTATTTTTTGGTATAAATTATACTCTGATAGTCATTTAATTAATAGTCATTAGAATTTTATTTTTAAAATATAATCTCTTGAGGGGACTGACAAACTTGTAAATGGGAAATTTTTAGAGGATCCGGTTATTAATAGGGAGATTAAACGGATACTTATTCCTTAGAAAGTATGTAAAATCTTCGGAGATTTTCCAGTAATGTAAATTTTTTACTTGGGGACAAGGGTGATCATAAAAGATCACCCTTTGTTGTTTTCGCCCCTTTTGTTAGTCAGGTTAAAAAAAATCTCAAAAACATTTTCTTTTTCTATTTCGTTTTTTAACTTTGAATAACAAAGTACTTTTATGTCTGAAACATTAGATCATTTAAACGACCTGAAGGAAATACGCTCTTTAATGGAGCGGTCTTCGAGATTTATTTCTCTTAGCGGCCTTTCCGGAGTATTTGCCGGTATATTTGCATTGCTGGGAGCAGGATTTGCATATATCTTAATAGAAGGACTAAAGAGTGGGAGAGTATGGATGTCTGTAGAGGAGATTTATATCTTTCTTTTTATAGATGCATTTCTTGTGGTTCTGCTGGCAATTGGTTCAGGATTGTTTTTTACTATTAGACAAACCAGGAAGAAAGGCCTGCGCATTTGGGACTCAACCAGTAAAAGGCTAATCATCAATATGGCAGTGCCCTTAGCAACCGGAGGCTTCTTCTGTCTTGCATTATTATACTATGGTGTAGTTGGTCTCATAGCTCCAGGTACTTTAATCTTCTATGGTTTGGCTCTGCTTAACGGAAGTAATTTTACCTTGAATGATATTCGTAATCTTGGCTATTGTGAAATTATATTAGGTATTTTAGCCACAGTATTTATCGGTTATGGTATACTTTTTTGGGCAGTGGGCTTTGGCGTGTTGCACATAGTATACGGAGTGGTTATGTATTTCAAGTACGAGAAGTGAAAGGACTAATAACAAATTTGAATAAAGCATTTGAAAACAGAATCCGCCTGGGAATAATGTCTGTTCTGATGGTCAATGACTGGGTGGATTTTAATGCTTTAAAAGAAACCCTTGATGTGACTGACGGAAATCTCGCAAGTCACCTTAATGCACTTGAAAAAATAAAATATATTGAAGTGAGAAAATCATTTATTGGTAAAAAGCCTAATACATCTTATGGTGCTTCTAAAGAAGGAAAAAATGCATTTAAAGAACATCTGGATGCTTTAGAAGCCCTTATTAATGCAAAAGAAAAACTGAAGTAGTTTTTTTTTATCCTGTTACTTTGAAATGCAAAGTACTTTTAAATAATATGAAAGTTAAATTTATATTACCGGCACTTACTGAAGCTAAAAGTCCTTACTGGAGGCCTGTTAAATATTCTTTATTTCCCCCTCTTGGACTGGCAACACTGGCATCCTGGCTTTCTGATAATGACCAAGCCACTATTCAGGATGAACATGTAGAAGAGATTGATCTCAACGATGAACCGGATCTTGTAGTGATTCAGGTATATATTACCAATGCCTATAGAGCTTATAAAATAGCAGACCACTATAGAAAAAGGAATAGTTATGTAATACTTGGCGGTCTTCATGTTACATCTTTACCCGAAGAAGCAATGCCACATGCAGACAGCATTTTCATTGGGCCCGGTGAGGATACCTTTCCTGCATTTTTAAAAGATTTTAAAAATAAATCTCCTAAGAAAAAGTATGTGTCTGTTCAAAGGTCTATTGAAGGAATTCCTCCAGTGAGAAGGGACTTAATTAAAAGACATTTATACCTCGTACCAAACTCAATAGTAGTGAGCAGAGGATGTCCCCATCATTGTGACTTCTGTTATAAAGATGCCTTTTTTAATTCTAAAAAATCATTCTATACACAACTAGTAGATGAAGCTTTGGCTGAAATAGAGAGGCTTCCCGGAAAGCATCTTTATTTTCTGGATGATCATCTACTGGGCAATCAGAAATTTGCTTCAGAGCTTTTTGATGGTATGAAAGGAATGGGAAGGGTGTTTCAGGGAGCAAGCACAATAGATGCTATTTTAAGAAGCAATCTCATAGAGAAGGCTGCTGATGCAGGATTGAGAAGTTTGTTTATAGGGTTTGAAACATTAAGTGAAAACAATCTCAAGTCAAGTAATAAAAAGCAAAACCTGGGAAGAGACTATCATCAGGCTATCCGGCGTGCTCAGGAACTAGGTATTATGATCAATGGCAGCTTCGTGTTTGGTCTTGATGAAGATGATAAAGACGTGTTTAAAAGAACAGTTGACTGGGGTGTCAAAATGGGTATTACCACTTCTACTTACCATGTGTTGACTCCCTATCCTGGTACAAAACTTTTTGAAAATTATGAGAAAGAAGGAAGAATCCTGACCAGGAACTGGGATCTCTATGATACTCGAAATGTAGTTTTTAAAACAAAGAATCTTTCACCTCAGGAATTGAAGGATGGTTATGATTATGCTTATAAAGAGTTCTATTCCTGGAACAATATCTGGAAGGCAGGCACAGCCCATGATTCAATAAAATACAAACTCAAGCATCTCGCTTATGCTGGTGGCTGGAAGAAGTTTGAGCCACTTTGGAACTTTATCATTAAAACAAAACAATTAAATAATATGCTTCCACTTCTGGAGGCCATATTGTCAAAGGTAAGTCCTGAGAAGGAATCTCAAAATGTACCTAAGATAGAAGCAAATTTATCCATGTCAATTGTAAAAAAATAAACCCTAAAATATATATGAAAAAGAACGATATAATAATTGTAGTAGCGACGGTGATCTACAGTTACCTGTTTTATGATCAAACACCAGGTATCAACATACTCTTATTTTCAGTTGTGATAACCTTCTTGATGGCATTGAAAGATAAGAATTTGTTTTCCAATGGACTTTGGCTTATATCCTCTACAGGAGCATTGGTCAGCGGCGCTATGGCCTTGTTGCACGGCACTGCACTTCCTGTGGTTGCTAATATCATTTCACTAAGTATGGCAGCTAGTTTTTCCATGCGAAAGGATTCTTCCTTGATATTTGCACTGCTATATTCTGCGTATAGTTACTTTTTCTCACTGATTAATATCTTCACAAGGCTATTCGAACGTAGTGAAAGGAAAGAAGAGCGAACACCTCAATCATACAGTTTGCTATTCGTTACAGTGATCCCCGTTATTATTACTTTGATATTTTTCTTCATATACAGAAGCGCCAATCCCTATTTTGATGAATTAGTAGCCAATATAAGGTTTGATTTTCTGTCTTGGGGACTTATAGGCTTTACACTTACGGGTTTTGTACTGCTATTTGGTTATTTCAACCAGATGGATATCCTGTCTCTTGTATATAAAGATCTAACTTCTCCAGACCGCCTAATCAATGATGAATCTACATTCTCAAAACCACTTCTCAACATCAATAATGAAAATATTTCAGGTATTGTATTATTTGTGATGCTGAATGTATTGCTACTCGTTGTAAATATTGTTGATGTTTATTCACTGTCAGTAATTACAGAATTTCCGGAAGGCTTTCACTACTCTCAGGTTGTTCATCAAGGAATAAATTCATTGATAATTTCTATAGTTATTGCAATTGCAATTATCCTTTTTTACTTCAGAGGTTCTTTGAATTTTTATGAAAGCAACACTGCGATAAAAATACTTGCTGTGCTATGGATTATTCAGAATGCCATACTTGTGGTTACCTGCGGTATTAAGAATTTTCACTATATCGACGAACATGGATTGACATACAAAAGGATTGGTGTGTATATCTATCTGATTATGACTTTAGCAGGACTATTGACGACATTTATAAAAATAGTGTCAGCAAAAAGTAACTGGTTTTTATTCAGAAAAAATGCTTGGGTAGGCTACGGAGTATTACTGTTATCATGTCTGTGGAACTGGGATATGCTTATCGTAAAATACAATCTTTCCGGAGTATCTGCTAAAACTGACCTTATCTACAATGAATCACTCTCTGACGTTGTCTTGTCTGATTTGATTTCTTATTGTAATGAGAATGTACATGATATGAAGGATAACAAAAGCCTTCTCATCGCTCTTGATATAAGGAAAAAAGCTTTTATAAAAGAATATGAAAGTCGTGATTGGCAGTCATGGAATATGGATGATGATGATATTTACCACGAATTAAAATCGATGGAAAATTTACCTGGGATTTTTTAGTCCAATTTTTTTAAGCCCTTCTCTTAGTTATGAGAAGGGCTTAGGACAAAAGAGTTATTGAAGTAGAAAAACTAAAATAGAATGACAATGAAAACTGAATCTTTAAAATTAAGAACAAGGGTAAGAGTTTTGATAAGCTTCTTTATAGCTGGCTTAGTCTTAAGTGGCCTTACTGCATTTCCTTTGGAGACGGAACTGTTTTTTTTAAGAGATCTGGCACAGCAAATATTGAAACCGGATAATCCACTATATATATGGGTAGATAAGGTTTATACAGGTTTAAATGATATGAATAATCATCATCCATTTCTTGCTTATGGGACAGATTGGCTTGCGTTTGCTCATATCGTCATTGCCATTGTATTTATCGGACCATTAAGGGATCCAGTTAAAAATATATGGGTGATTCATTTTGGTATGATAGCATGTTTGGCGATCTTTCCTTTGGCCTTTATAGCAGGAGAGATCAGAGATATACCTTTTTATTGGAGAGTGATAGACTGCATGTTTGGGGCAATTGGAATCATTCCTTTATTGTATTGTGATAAATATATCAGAAGGATCGTAAAAGTGGAAGATTTTCAAACTTATCAAACAGTATAATTATGAATAACAGTAAGAAAGAGATAGCAGCCGGAATAGTTTTGCTCTCAGTATTTTGTTTCATGTTACTTACACTTAGGATTCATATTTCGGGAAGTTATAACTTTTTATTCCTGACCTGGAACTGGCTTCTTGCTGTAATTCCATTGATATTGGCTTTTATAATCAGTAGTCTGAATAATAAAAAATTAATTAATATTCTTTCTTTTATGGTCCTTGGTAGTATATGGCTTTTATTTCTTCCTAACGCACCTTATCTGATTACAGATATAGTTCACTTGAAAGAAAGAACAACTATTCCTATTTGGTTAGATGCATTGATGTTATTTTCTTTCGCATTTACAGGACTTGTAAGCGGTTTGGTTAGTCTGTATTATGTACATCAGCATTTTATGAAATATTCGGGTGACAAGCTTTCCTGGTTATTTATTTGCATTGTGTCTACCTTATGTTCATATGGAATATATCTTGGAAGATTCTTAAGATGGAATAGCTGGGATATTTTAACAGAGACAAGCACGTTATTTAATGATATAATTGTCAATCTTTTCAGAGTTAAAGCAATATTGGTTATTGGAGTTTTTACTTCTTTCCTGATAGCTTCCTATTACATTGTGTATATTCTTTTAACAAAAAAGGAAAATATTTAAATTTAAAATAATCATTAGCTGATGAAAAATCCTGTTAATCATTATAATCAATTACTTTAATATAGATTCTAATGAATTGATTAATAATGATATTTTTTTAAACGATTATTCCCGGTTAAATTTAAGAACTGAAGACTTGTTTCATATTTCGGTAACTCAATGTTACTGAAATATGAAATAAAACAGTTCTTAGAAATTATGACCCAATTAGATTTTATCGAATACCAAAAATATTTATTTGTAATTGCCTATAACATTCTGGGAGATATACAAACAGCAGAAGATCTTGTACAAGATACATATGAAAAGTGGCTGGGGCTGGATCATGACAAGATCAGAGATGTAAGATCGTATCTAAGCAAGATCACAGTCAATAAAGCAATAGATACTTTAAAAAAAATAAAGCAGGAAAGAGAAGCTTATAAGGGTATATGGTTGCCTGAACCAATATTAACAGAAGTTGATCATGTTGATGAGCAAACAATAGATTATGCATTTTTAGTAATTCTGGAAAAGTTGAATCCATATGAACGCGCTGTGATTGTGCTCAGAGAGCTGATCGGTTATTCTTATCCACAAATAGCAGATTTGCTTGAGATAAGTCAGGAGAATAGCAGGCAGTTATTTCATAGGGCCAGCAAGAAACTTAAAAAAAGTACATTTGAACAATATAAGATTAAGGAAGAGCAGAAGGAGTTGTTTAAAGCTTTTATTGAGGCGATTGATAGTAAAGATTATAACAAACTAACAATGCTTCTGAAGAATGATGCAATCCTTTATTCGGACGGCGGCGGTAAAGTGGCAGCAGCAATTAATCCTATTTATGGAGTTGTCAATATTCTTAAGTTTTTTCAGGGAGTATTTAAAAGTGAGAGAGGAGAATTCAAGTTTCATAAAATAAACCTTAATGGAAAGGCGGGTATAAAGATTGAACTAAATGGAAATCTTCATTCTGTTTTATATCCTGAAATTGTGAATGATAGGATTGATGATATATTTATGATCAGAAATCCGGAAAAAATAGTTTTTAATAAAAATTGAATTTTTTGTCACAAAATCAGATTGGTGCTGTCTATTGGGAAAATGAATGTTCTTATGGAAAGCAGAATCAAAATCAAAGACCTGGAGCCAAACGCCTATCAGGCAATGTATGGAGTTGAAAAATATCTTTCTTCTACAAGTATTTCAAAGACATATAAAAGTCTAATTAAAATCAGGGCTTCACAGATAAACAGATGCGCTTTTTGTATTCAAATGCACACAAGAGATGCACGACTGGAAGGTGAAACAGAGCAGCGCATTTATGCTTTGTCTGCCTGGAGAGAAACACCTTTTTTTACTCCTGAAGAAAGAGTGGTACTTGCACTCACTGAAGAAGTGACACTAATAGCAAACAATGGTGTATCTGACGAGGTTTATAAAGAAGCAGAAAAATATTTTGATGGAAATTATATTGCACAGCTGATTATGACTATTGTTTCTATTAATGGATGGAACAGAATAGCAGTTTCTACTCGACTGGCTCCTGAAGTGATATGAATCTGAATGAAACAAAGCAGCTTTAAAACAAGGCTGCTTTGTTTCATTTGAATCATTCAGAAATTATGATGGTTACTTTATTCTGTCTGTTTTCCACCAGTTTTTCGGTTTTTTCACCAGCTCCAAAATTATTTTTATCACCCTTTTCAGCTCCTACATAATACGCTAATGATTCAAGGTCTTCGAATACAGCATTTCCTTTTTCATCTGTAACTTGGGTATCTACCGGATTTACACTTTTTTCATAATCTTCCTTTGTCTTATAAAGACTCACAGAGGCTTCGCTTTCCAGATTGCCCAGATCATTTCGAACTGTTACTTTCAGACTGGTTTTCAACACATGCATTGTAAAAGAGCTTAATACTGCAAGGGTAATAAGGCTAAACAGGACTGTTCTTATTTTCATAGGTTTATCTTTTAATGAAATTTTAATATTAATCTCTGAAAATGCAAATATTTACGCTATTGTATTCATGTTGTTTTCAACATAGCAAAATTTATATGGGATAATGTCTCCTTTAATAGTACTTTTGCTATTCTAATTTTTGAATGCAATATGATAAAATATCCATCCTTCCTTGAAGACAGTTTTAATAAGGGCTATTCTATTATTGAAGAAGGTGTTACCTATTCATTTCAATGTCAGAATATGGGGAGTATCAATATCCGTACAGGAAAGATTCTTACATGTGACCCTTTAAATACCGAAGAGGTGGATGCATTTGTCAACTTGTTTCCTTTAGGCAGTTTTCCTGTGGAACTGGCAATAGCAGATATTGAAACAGATGAACGAATAGCATTTGCTAGAATAAAATTCTCAGAAGAGAAGCCTGTTCGTTGGGAATTTGCTCTTCTTGAAGGCCAACGTATGGAAGATTTGCAGGAAGGAGAAATATTCGGGTACGCCGTAGATTCAGGTCTTGGTTGTTTTATGGATCTTTCTGCATTGGAAGCATATGAATATTATGCTAAAAAAAATAACGAATACCACGAAGAGATTTTTGATCAGATGGATGAGGTTTACAAGGACACCAGAACCTGGTACATGTGGAAATCAAAAGAAGAGACCATTGCCATATTTACAACTGGATATGGGGATGATGTATATCAATCTTATGTCGGGTTTGATAATGATGGAAGAATTTGCAGAATCGTTACGGACTTCAATTTATTAGATTGGAATAGATAATTTTTTGTGGAATATTTCCACAGAAGTTTTTTATATTTTTGATAGTTAGATGGTTGACCTGTTGATAGCATATGGCCTGAAGAAATAGAATAAAATATATATTCATATCTTTAAACATATACATTTTTTAATTGTTGTATTCAGTTTTACTTTTAGAGTTGTAATAGTAGAATCTATTGCTATTACAGGCTTGTATTAATTAAAATTTATTGAATATGTTGCCTTTTGAAAAATTTGGTCTTAATAAAAAGATAAGACTGGGTTTAGGATTCTCTATTATCCTACTGATATTATCTTCATCCCTCTCGTTTTATACAATATTAAAACTGATAGAGCAATCATCATGGGTCGACCATACAAATGAAATACTGATCAATATTGAATCAACCATTTCTCAACTGAGAGGGGCAGAGACGGGACAGAGAGGTTATTTGCTCACAGGAGATGAACAATTTCTGGAACCATATCGAAATGCGGAAAGCAAAGTAAAGGTAAATTTAGCTAAGTTGAAGGAACTTACAGCAGATAATAAATACCAGAGGCAATCCATAGATACTTTGGAAAGACTGATTAGCCTGCGCTTTGATAGAATGAATGATGTTTTGGAGAAATTCAGGAGAGATAAGACACAAATCAGTTACCGTGATATGGTTGTTGGTAAGAAGATGATGGATGAGATTCGGTCCATGTATACAAATATGCGGAGTGAAGAGCAGGGGCTTCTTAAAAGCAGGATTGCAGCTGTCAATAAATATTACAGATCATCCCCAATCATTATAATAATTTCATCTCTTATTGCGATTGTTTTAGCGGGAGTATCATTTTATTTTATAAACAGGGACATTAGAAACAAAGAAATTGTTCAGCAAGAATTAAAAGCTCTTAATAGTCGTCTTGAGGAATCCAATGAGGAATTGATTAAAAACAGAAATGAAGTCACCAATCAAAATTACTTGCTACAGGCAAATAGCAGGATAAACGATTTGCTAAGAGGAGAAAGAGACTTAGGTTTATTGAGTAATAAGGTATTGTCATTTCTGACTGAATTTATGAAGGCTCAGGCAGGGGTAATTTATATAGCACAAGATGATGGTAGCTTTGAGATTACAGATACCTATGCCATTGAGACAAATGCAAATTTACCTAAAAAATTTTATTCTGGAGAGGGATTGTTGGGGCAGTGTGCATTACAAAAAAAGGTTCAGTTAATTAATGATGTGTCTGTCAAAAATATAAAGATCAATTCAGGCCTTGCCGCTTTTGACGTTGCTGAAATTTTAATAGTGCCATTTCATCATTCGGAAAATACCGTAGCATTAGTGGAGCTTTTGAGCAGAGAAAAATTCAATGAACTTGATCTCCAGTTTATTTACAGTGTTGGAAGCACTATATCCATTTTTATAAATGGTATAAAATCGGAAATGAGGACATTCGAGTTGTTGTCAGAAACCCAGAACCAGTCGGAAGAGCTGGAAACACAGCAGGAAGAACTTCGGATTATGAATGATGAATTGAGGGAGCAAAGAGATAAGTTGCAGGCTTCGGATGAAGAATTACGCGCCAGTGAAGAAGAACTTCAGGAAAAGAATGCGGAGCTTGAGTTGCAATATGAAGCAATTAATTCAAAGAATAAAGCGCTTGAAGATGCAAGACAGGCGTTGCAGTTAAAGATGAATCAGGTAGAGGTAATCAGTCAATATAAGTCAGATTTCCTTGCCAATATGTCTCATGAGCTAAGAACACCATTGAATAGTATCTTAATACTATCAGGCCTTTTAAAAGACAACAAAAACAAAACATTAAGCAAGAAAGAGATTGAACAAGCGGGTATAATTGAACGTTCCGGAAATGATTTACTTAAGCTTATTAATCAGATTCTGGATTTGGCAAAAGTAGAGTCCGGGAAAGTAAGGCTTGAACTTGGTGATTTCAGACCTAATGAATTTAAGATGGATGAACAGTTCAGAGATCTTGCCAGAGAGAGAAATGTAAATTTTAGATCTTCAATAGAAAATGGCGTCCCTGATTTTATTTATACTGACAAGTTCAGGGTGGAACAGGTGCTCAAGAATCTATTATCTAATGCCTTTAAGTTCACTCCGGATAGCGGAACCGTTGAATACATCATTAGACCGGTAACTGAACCCAATAAGAAATTTCTAAATCCTGATTTGAATAACAAAAAAGTAGTTGCCTTTGTTGTAAAAGATACTGGTATAGGAATTCCTCCTGATAAGCTGGATCTGATATTTGAGGCCTTTCAACAAGCTGATCCTTCTACTACAAGAAAATATGGAGGCTCTGGCCTTGGCCTTACTATCAGCAGAGATATAGCAATATTGCTTGGTGGAGAAATTCAAGTGGAAAGTATTGTTGGAAAAGGAAGTAAATTTACTTTGTACCTCCCGGAGAGAGCTGATGAAAAGAATTTGGAAGAAGCCATCCTGGTGCCCGAGAAATATGCTCCAGTACCTCCAGTATCTCAAATACCGCCAGTTACTAGAAGTATTCCGAATGTTCACTCATCAAGGAGTATACTTATTGTAGAAGATGATGTTTACTTCTCAAGAATTCTTGAAGACTATGCTAAAAGCAAAGGTTATGAGGTGACAGTTATTCATAAAGGAAATGAAGTGATTGACATTGCAAAAGATAATAATTTTGCTGCCATTCTGCTTGATGTGCAATTACCCGATACTAATGGATGGGAAGTGCTTAAAGGACTTAAACATAATCCTTTGTTAAAAGATATTCCCGTACATATGATGTCTGCATATGATAAGGAGGCCTATCACAACAATATGGGCCAGGAAAACTTTATTCCAAAGCCGGTAGCTCTTGAATCACTTGATAAAGCGTTCAACAAAATCAGTGTTGGTATCGACAGGGATATAATAAAGGTTTTGATAGTGGAAGACAATGAAAATGAGAGTCTGGCAGTAAAAGATCTTTTAAAATCCCAGGGCATTGAATCCCATAATGCTTTTAATGGGGCAGAAGCTCTTGAGCTTTTGAAGAAGGAAAGATACGATGGTATTATATTAGATATAAAACTTCCTGATTATAATGGGTATGACTTGCTAGAGTTTATAAAAAAAGATAATGGTCTGAAAGGAATGCCTGTTATTATTTATTCTGGGAAAGACCTTTCTGTAGATGAGGAAGCCAAATTCAAGAGGTATGCAGATACAATAATTATTAAGACGGAGTATTCATATACAAGACTTCTGGAAGAAGTTAAACTCTTCATGCATAACATGGGAGCAAGCATAGAAAAGTCATCAAGGTCTTCTATAGTACAGAGAGATATGTTGCTGAAAGATAAGAAGGTACTTATTGCTGATGATGATATGCGCAATATTTATTCTCTGACCAATGTGCTGGAAGATCAGGGGATGCATGTAGTAGTAGCTTATGATGGCAGGCAGGCAATAGATGAACTAGATGCTAATCCAGACATTGATATCGTATTAATGGATATTATGATGCCTGAAATGGATGGAATCGATGCTACTAAATCTATCAGATCTAAACCTGAATATCATAACCTTCCTATTATTGCAATTACAGCAAAAGCGATGACTGGTGATAAGGAAAAATGTATCGCAGCTGGCGTTTCTGATTATATTTCAAAACCTATCGAGTTACCTAAATTATTATCTCTGATGCGTGTATGGTTATATAAAAGTTAATTATCGAATGGGATATATAGAAATAGATGATGAAGCGTATCAGGACCTGCTCATGGCTATTATGGGACGTTATAGCTATGATTTTTCGGGATACTCCAGAGCTTCAATGAACAGACGCATTAGCAGATTTATGATTAATAAAAATCTGGAAACTGTGAGTGAATTGAAATTCAGAATACTTGCAGATACTGGATATTTTGAATCTTTTTTGGAAGAGGTTACAGTGAATGTAACAGAGATGTTCAGAGATCCTTCGTTTTATCTTTCTCTTAGAAAAAATGTGGTACCTTATCTAAAGACATATCCTTATGTTAGAGTGTGGGACGCAGGTTGCTCAACAGGTGAAGAGACATATTCGCTTGCAATGCTTTTAAAAGAAGAATCTGTCTTGACTAAATCAAGAATCTATGCTACAGATATTAATGGTAAAGTATTGCAGACTGCTAAGGAGGGAATTTATCCTATATCCTGTATGAAAGAATATTCAAGAAATTATCTTGAGGCAGGGGGCTTATTTTCACTGTCAGACTACTATCACGCGCGATATAATAGAGCCATCATGGATTCAGAACTCAGTAAAAATTTTCTGTTTTCAATTCATAATCTAGTACACGACGGATCATTTAACGAATTTAATCTGATTTTATGCCGCAATGTGCTGATATATTTTCAAAAAGAATTACAGGAAAAGGTATTGGAATTATTCATGGACAGCCTGCCAGTTTTCGGATTCCTCGCTCTGGGTAACAAGGAATCTCTTAGGTTCAGCAAGATTGAAAAATATTTCCAGGTAATAGATCAGAAAGAGAAAATATATAGAAGAATTAATTAACCATAAGTTGAACTGCATTTAGAACAATATTGTAATGACATAGTTGTGATTAAGTTTTTTCCAGAATCTTAATTCAGTTTTAGAAATAGAATAATTTCAAAAGGTTCCTAATTGATCATTTAATTTTTACTGCATCCTAAGATGAGTCTAGATAATAATGAAATACCTGTTAATATACTTATTGTAGATGACCGAGATGAAAACATCTACAGCCTTGAAAATCTGCTTATTCAGGAGGGGGTAAGTATTAATTTCCTGAGAGCAACTTCGGGAAATGAAGCCTTGAAAATTGCCTACAAAACAGACCTGGCTCTTATAATGATGGATGTGCAGATGCCCGGTATGGATGGTTATGAAGTGGCTACTATTTTAAAACAGAAGAAAACAACCCAGAGCATACCTATCATTTTTGTCACAGCACTTACTCATGAAAGCAAATATGTTGCAGAAGGCTATAGTAAAGGAGCGGTAGACTATTTATTTAAACCACTAGACCCTTTTATTACAAAGTCTAAAGTAAATTCTTTTATTTCTATTTACCTTCAGCAGAAAATGTTAGAGAGGGATTACAAAAACCTGGAGGAAATAGTTCAGCTAAGAACAGTTGATTTAAGACAAAGTAACGAAGAATTAAAGGTTGAAATCAATAAAAGGATGCTTGCTGAAGAACAATTGAAAAAGTACAATGAAAAGTTGCTTGCGGTGAATAAAGACCTTGATCAGTTTGTTTACATAGCCTCTCATGACCTTAAGCTGCCTGTTGCCAATCTTGAAGGACTGGTTACTGCCTTAAGAGAAGAAATGGATATCGATGGTCTTAGTTGTTTCAATATTATAGATATGATTGACTTGTCGACAGGTCAAATGCGTGATACAATAGATGGTTTGATAAGTATTATCCGAAGTCAGCAGTTAGACAATGGATCCATTGAACCTGTCAATTGTTGCGAAGTGCTGGAGGAAGTGAAGATTAGTATTTCTGAATTAATCAAAGCCCATAATGCTACAATCAGTTCGGATATTGATAACACAATGGATTTTAATTTTAACAGAACTTGTTTTAAGAGCATTCTCTTTAACCTTATTTCAAATTCAATCAAGTATAAGCATCCGGATAGGCTACCTTCAATTAAAATCAATTTTCTGATTACAGAAAATTATAAAATTTTGACTGTAAGAGATAACGGGGTGGGCATGACTGAAGAAGAGCAATCCAAATTGTTCAAAGTTTTCAGCAGACTTCATAATGATGAAGAAGCAGAAGGTACAGGTCTCGGACTTTATAATCTTAAAAAAATGCTTGAAAGATATGATGCTTGTATAGAAGTGAAAAGTGAAAAGGGAAAGGGAAGTGAGTTTAAAATTCTGTTTCCTCTGGAATATGAAAATCTTGTAAAGTAAAAAAATAAACCACCCGAAGAACAAAGAGTCCGGGTGGTTTTTTCATACGCTGGTTGTGAAATATATAATATTTATTTTTTATTATCTTCCATATCGGGTGATCGCCTGTTCAATATTAGCAATGGTTTTCAGGTTCAGTGATATGATGTGACTTAGGATATCAGTAGAATATCCGCCGCTTCCATGACTTCTGTCTTTTTGCTGTGCATAAGATTCCTCCGCTAGTTTTTTATGAGGCATCCTAAAGCTTTTTAATCTATTGCACAGAGAAAGTAAAGCTCTTGCAGATTTTGAAGTTTGAGAGCAATATGAAGGATTTTGCTTCAGTGCTTCAATGGCTTTTGACGCCAGAGAAGGCTGGTTATCGTAGTTATAATAAATATCTCTGATATCCGGTTGATTAAATGGAAGGTATGTCACTTTGAACTTAACATATTCTTCATCATCAGTTTCAGAACTCCAAAGGAGATGGTCAAATACGAAGAGCGGCATTTCAACAGCTCCCGGACCTATAAATTCTCTTCTATATAAAGAAATCGGATCAAAATAAAATCTTAACTCATTAGCAAAAACAGCAGGAGAAACATTACGCTTTGCATAAACAATCCCATTGATCATTCCTGAAAGGTTTTCTTCTGCTATATTGCAAAGCTCTTCAAACACCGGGCTGTTCAAAGGTGTTTGATGTAATTCTATTAAATTATAGATAGCATCTATCAATGGAAACATTGACATCTTAACACTTTCTATAAGATGTATCTCATCGCTAAGACCTGTATACGTCCTGATCCGCAGACCAGAGGGGTTCCATATTGTATAATGAAAAAGCGTGTCTCTTGGAGGCAAATTGGTTTTGTCACTTAAAACATCCAATACATAGTCCAGTTCAGGTATTATTTCAACTGGTTCTGTACCATGTTTTTTTAATGACCCTAGAAATATTCCAATGTCCCTCATGCAGGCAATCGATTCATTGTAAGTGAATCTTTCAAGCCTTTCCGGGTAAGGTAAATGTTTGTATAAAATTTCGGCCAGAGCCTGTACATTCTTTTCTCTGTTGAGCTTATGAATGAAAGGAACCAAACGATCAATTTGTATCGGATCAAGTTTGTCAATTTCCTGACTAATCTTTTTCCACTTATTTCCTTCGGATAGTAAGGGATATTTTAATGTTTCCAGGGTCATTGTTTTATCAGCTTAAAAGCCATTTAATACATTCATCTTCACTTTCAAAAGTTCTGATTACAAGATTTCCGACATGGGCATCTTTGTTTACCTTATCAACAGTTGCTTTTGCAAACAAATCAGGGGCTACCAGTGCCGCGATTTTTTTCATGCCGATCTTTTCTACTTCAGGAAACCACTCTTTTGCAAGATATTCCTGAACCTCTTTTGAAAGAACTTTTAGATTCCTGTGGTCACTCAAGTGAACTGTAATCTTATTGTTTTTAGCATGTTCTGTAATTTTTGCACAGCCATTTTTAACTTGTTCCGGCTTTAAGAATCCATTCCATCTCGCATAGATAATGCCATTTGAACCCTCTAAAACTTCACAGTAAGCTTCCTGAAATACTTTTGTTGTAACCATTTTTTGATACTCTTTGAGTTGAAAATATAAATTATCTTTATTTGAAAAGTACAATTATTGATGTTTTGTATTCAAATTGAATAATTTTACGGTTCCAAGATAATGTAAGTTTCGTCTAATTGAAACTTATTTTTATCTATTGAAGTATAGTTTTAGGCTTTTTTATTTCTTTATACCATTTATTGAAAAAATACTTTTTATGAAATTTTTTGACAATCAGGCAATTGTGTGTTTGAACATAAGTGTTTTAAAATATTGGAAAATTAAAATTTAACGTGTTTTTAACATCAAACCGTGCTTTAAAGTCCTTTTGCAGGGGAATTTGTAAAGGCAAAGACAACATAGTTTAAAAGATTTTTTGTTGATTGGATCTATGGTCGTAGCTTTGAATTTGCTTTAACTAAAAATAAAAAAATATGGCTACTACTTCGGATATTTCCAAAGGCGCATTTTTGAGATATAATGGTGAGTTGGTGATGGTTACAGATTATACTCACATTACACCCGGAAAAGGTAATGCGATCTATACTGTGAAAAGTCGCAATGTCAAAACCGGTAAACAAAGTGAAATCAGATTCCGCTCAGGAGAAAAAATTGAGCTGGTAAGAGTGGAAACCCGCGAATTGCAATATCTGTATCAGGAAGGTGATTCCCTTATCTGCATGCATCCTGAGACATTTGAACAACTACCAGTTCCAATGGTACTGTTTGGTGAATCTCTTAAGTTTTTAAAAGAGAATACCATTGTTCTTGTAAAGTTTGATGACAATGATATTCCTGTTTATGCTGAGCCTCCAACACACGTTGAACTGGAAGTGACTTATACAGAACCAGGATTAAAAGGAGATACGTCAACAAGAGCTTTAAAACCTGCCACTGTTGAAACTGGGGCTACCGTTCAGGTTCCTCTGTTTGTGGAGGCTGGAGAAAGAATAAAAGTTAATGCAGAGACAGGGGAGTACGTTGAAAGAGTAAAGTAACTACTTAATATGGCATTTTAAAAAAGCCACTCAGAGTCTTATGAGTGGCTTTTTCTTTTTATTGCTTCTTTTAATTCCAGTTAGTCTTTATCGTTTTACCGCTTTTGTATCTAAAGATATAAATATAGCCTTCTTTAAGATCGGCCATCTCCAGCTTTTTACCATCCAGAGAATAAACGGAATGTATTTCGCCAGATTTTTCCAGTTTAGTATTTGCAATTCCCGCTACAACAGATTCTGAAGATGAAATTAAAATGTTATCAAGCTCGAGAATAGAAAGATCGGGAGTTTCGACGAAGCTTATCTGATAGCGATATACTCCTTTTGAAGGATAAACCACCGCATAAAATTTTGAAGTAGAACTACTTACTTTACCCTTTTTTAAAATGTTTGATTTCGTGCTATCGTTCAGGTTATAATGATTTCCAAAGCTTCCATCTTTATTTTCTTCTGAAATAAAATACGTCAGATTGTTATTGCCAAGAATATCAAAAGTAATTATCAGGCTATCATAGGCAACAGTGTTAATAGGCTCTGATACTATAAAGTACCAGTTTCTGTCAAACTGATTCATAAATTTTAGATGCTTGGAGCCATTAAAATTTTCGTTTGTTACATAATTCCAGGTGCCACCTTTTGACCAAATGGTCATGTTGGAAGGGGAGTTGAAGGCTTCCAGCGCCAGGTCATCAAAATTCTGTTCCAGTATATTTACTTGACCTTTAGTTGTTAGATTTAATGCACTAACTAGCAATAACAGAATAAAAATACTTTTTCTCATCTTACTTTTTGTTCTATCATCTAAATTAAAATTTTTAGATGCCTCGTTCAAAATTAATTAAGATTTTTTTAATAGTAAATAAGTATTGAAAATACAGTCAGGTGTATTATCTATAATATAATTGGAATGAATTATATCAAAAAAAGGATTATGCTACCTTCTCTTTGTCTTCTGCTGTCGAATGTAATACCTCTAAAAGTTTATAGTATATATCCGCGAGTCTCGTCTTCATAGATTTGAGTATGGATTGCTTCATCTTTAAAAGATCACAGATGCCTATTAATGATTCACGAACTGTAAGAGTCACTTCAGTTCTTATATTAGACTCAGACGTATATTCGATTAGTTTTTCTGCATCTATTAAAGATAGATTTGATTCGATTTTCAATCCGAATTCATCAGAGACTTCTTCAATGACTTCATTATTTGCTTCATTTATATTTTGATTTATTCTATTTTGAATTCTTCTGAGAGATAGTGTAGGGAAAGTTAAGCCCAATCTTTTATTATATGTTATTGCGCGTTTATCAGTTCTGGTTTATCAAAGCTACGTCTAGCAGACTTTTGATCAAAAGCATGAATTAAATACTCCTTCCAGATTGTTTCATTATGCAGTAAATTTTTAGGCAGGTTTTTTAATAAAGAATAATGTTCAATCAAAGGCTTAAATTTTGTGTTCCCATTATGAGATAAACAATTATAAAACAACCATAGCAATTCATAATCGGATAATTGGGATCTGATAATAGATGTGTAGCTATATCTTACCTTGTAATTTTCTTCCTCGTATTTGGCCTTACTAAATCCTTTTGGTAAATCGTTTGCTGAGATAAATTCAGTTTCATGTACCAGTTTTATGATTCTATATAAATTTCTAAAATAATGACTAAAATCAGTTTGAACTTCTTTATAGTATCTATTATAGCTGATTTCTAGATCATGCAAAGTATCAATGTCATTAAAGTTTTTTACTAAAATTTCATAATGATATTTTATCGAAGCTCTACCTTTAAGAGTGGGAGGATTTCCGATTCCGTTGCCCATTCCATAACCTATGGTTTCAAAACCTTCAATAATGCGGTGATGAAGACTTAATAAACTAAAGAAAGTATTTTCAAAACGTTGTACAGTTAACGTTTTGTTTTGCTCTTTAGATTCTAAGACTTGTAATCTCAATGCCTCTTCAGTCTTTTGTAATTCTTCCTTCTGAGCTTTATAAGCTAAGTAAACGAGGATAAATGTAGCGCCACCAAACAAACTTCCTGCAACACCTCCAACATAACTTCCAATGCTAGAGAAAACAGTATGATCAAACGTTGTGTTTGATTTGAATAGGTTGTTACTAAATGCAAGTAACAGTATAAGTAAGCCTAGACCCAAGCCAATAAAACACAGAATAAATGCGGCATTTTCCCAGCTATTTCTTTTTATGTTCTCCATAGTAATAGTAAAAAGATAAAATGTTAATGAAAAAGTCTAATCCCTCTCAATGTAAGGAAGTTTATTTGTACATCAAAAATAGATCTCTACACAAGCTATTTGCATTTGATAGAAAATAAAGAAGTGAAAATTTAGTGGACCTGCTGATATCAGCTCAAAGGAATATTATGTTTTTAGATCCTTAAAAGGATAAGCTTATGACAGTTTGGCTAATTATAAATTGAGGTAGAATTACAGAATTAAGAGACCTAGGTTTTATCTCCAGGTTGATTCTTTGTTGAGGTAAAGCTAATTATTCTATAATATTATTCGAGCAATCAAAATCTGACAAATAAGTGCAATAGGTAAAAAAAATGATGATAATTTATTTTTACTAAATTATCATCATAAAGAGTGGAGCCGCAGGGAGTCGAACCCTGGTCCAGAGAAGCTAATAATCGAGCCTTCTACATGCTTAGCTGACTTTAATTGTCGGGTAAAACCAGGCAGGCAGCAGCCAAATTTTACCTTAGTTGTTTAGATTTCGCCAAAGCTTAACAACATCACTCTGACTAGTTCCACTGTTCGACACTCCGTATTCAGTTCCCGCGGAACGAAAGAACTGAGGAGTGATGGCTTCCTGATAATCTAATATCGGGATGAGCTAATCTAACATTCAGTCAGATTAAGCAGCCATGGCGTAAGATTCTTCGCCAGATATTGTTCGGAACTATCTTTCAAGGCTCTCATCCCATGAGCCTGCATGCTTATACACGTTATTACTCAACCTGTCAAATCCGGTCGGCCCCATAAGTCAATGAACTTTTATCAAGAACAATTAACAAAAACCTTTGTTTTTGCCCCTGCAAATATAAAAATTGCAAATTATTTATCTTAACCTTTTAATGAAATACTCTTACTTATTTCTTCCATTGTTAGTAACAATTTCAGTCGCATGTTTTGTTCCCTCATCTTTTGGACAAATTCTGAACATCGAAAGGTTTCGTATTGAGAAAGATACGGCAAATTACTGGACAGGAAACGTCGGTATCGGCTTTTCTACAAAAAAACAACAAAATCAGGTTACTTCAGTCAATTTAAACTCTAGTCTTGTTTACTTATCGGAGAAACACGGCTATCTCAATATCAATTATGGAAAACTTATCAAGACTACTCAACAAAGGGTTATAAGTGAGGGGTATACACATTGGAGAGTGAACTTGTTCAGGACTCATAGATTATCTTATGAACCTTTTCTTCAATTGCAATACGACCTTGGTAGAGGATTACAAATAAGGGAATTATATGGCGCAAGCCTCAGGTTCAGAATAAAATCCACACCTAAATTTTCATTTAGCATAAATTCAGGAGGCATGTATGAGCATGAAATCTGGAGGGGAAATGTTTTGAGGTTTGAATCTGGAACCGATAGTACAAAGGCTGAAACTTACTTTTTTAAAAATACTACCAACATTTCTTTTCGAGGTGATGTATCTAAAAACATAAATGTATTCATGGTAACTTATTATCAGGCTAGATTTACTAATTTTTTTAAACCAAGGGTAATAACTGATTTTCAGGTGATGATAAACATCAATAAGTACTTTTCATTAAACAACCAGTTTGTTGGAACTTATGATGCTCTACCTCTTATTACAGGTAATAAATTTGTTTATTCTTATAATATGTCCATTGTAGTAAAATTTTAAATGGATGATGGGTAAAACAACTTGGAGTTTATTAGAGTATCTTAAAAGTTCCCTTAATTTTTAGGTTTTTCCCCTTCCTAAAGCTGAACCCAGTCTTTAAATATCATGTTCGGATATTAGACATTTAAAGGCATTGGTAACATATGAAAATGAATTGTGTTTTATTAGTAGATGATGATCGGGTAAGTAATTTTATTACTGAAAAGGTCCTGAACGGAATGGGAGTTACTTCAATGGTAACTACTGCATATGATGGGAAAAAAGGTCTTGATTATATTAAGTACCAATGTACCGACGACTTAGGGGCATGTCCCGATCTGATTTTGCTTGATATTAACATGCCATTAATAGACGGACGGGAATTTGTTGAGAGGTATCATAAAATACCAAGGCAAAAGGAGAGTGTTATTGTCGTATTAAGTGCGACAGAGCTTCCTGATGCTGAAAAGGTTGAACTTCGAGATGCAGGTGTTTCCGAATTTCTTGTAAAACCATTAAATGCCGATAAAATTAATGATATAGTACAAAAGTATTTCGTACTGGAAGAGTGATAGACAGAGAGAAGAGGCTTAACATTATTCATATAATAAAATGGGAGTAGATAAAAACGAGGAGAAAAGAAAATTAATTAATGAGATAGTAACTCCGGAGCCGCCTCAGAGGATGTATCCACTTGAGGAGCCTTTTGAGGAGCAGACTGTGCCAAATAAAAAACATGGGATGCCCAATAAGGAAAAGGCGAAGGAGTGATAAGTTTTATTTCATGCAAAAAAAAGATGCTGCCCGTTTGAGCAGCATCTTTTTTTTATTTAATCATTAAAGGTTTTACTCTTTAATGATTTGTTTTACAGTACTGGATTCTCCTGTTATAACTCTCACATAGTAAACTCCTGAAGCTAGATTCTGAATATTTACATTCTGAGTGAAATTAATATTTTCAGATTTTCCTGATGTTGAATAAATAGGATGTCCAAGAGCATCTAATACAGAGATTTCGTAAGCTTCTTTTGGTGCGCCCTGAACAACTACATTAAATGAACCATTGTTAGGGTTTGGTATAACCTGAACCTGATAAACAGTTTTTTCAGTACCCATCGAAATGATTTTGCTGTACTCCGATTGACCATTAAAATCAACTTGTTTCAGTCTGTAGTATGCATTACCGGACAAAGGACGAACATCTACGAATGAATATTCAACCACATTGGTGCTATTACCCGAAGCTGACACAGAGCCGATTTTTTCAAAATTCACACCATCAATAGATCTTTCTATTTCAAAGTGAGAAGCATCTTTCTCGTTTGCAGTAGACCAGTTAAGTTCAACGATGTCGTTATCTTTTTTGCCAGTAAAATATAGGTATTGTACAGGTAATACACAAACCCCAGTGGCACATACCCAGATTCTATCGCAATCGTAGCCAGTACCTACGTCAAATTTGATGTTAAATACATTACCTGCTCCATTTGCATTGTTATTATCTAATGCAAATATGGCTTTCATTCCTGGTTTGGTTACGGAATTTTCAATTGCAGACCAGATAGGCACTGCACCTGAAGAGTTTACAGCCTTGGTACAGTTAAATTGCGTTGCAGGCCCACCTGAAAGTCTTATCCAGTAGATGCCAGGATTTAGCGTCACGTTCATTGATACTGTTCTAAGTATTTCACCTCCTGCAACAGAATATGTATATGGACCGGCTGTTCCTGATCCTAGTACCGTTGCGCCAGGTTCTCCAGATTTGGTATTCGAAGGAGTGCATCCACCGCAATTCCATCCCCCTGTTGCATTATTATTCAGGATCTCTATTGTATAGGTGTGAGCATTTGTCCCATCTTCAGCCTGATAGAAGCTAATTTCATTAACAATTAATTTTTTAGTAACTTCTATTTTTAGAGGATATGCAGCTGCATTATATTGTTTGGTTCCTGTGCAAGGTTTAGCTTGTCTCAGAGCGGCAGGATAAGAAGTTGTATCTACCGCCCAAAGTCCTCTTGCACATCCATTGATTTTAGAAAGAGTATCTGTCTGATTAAATTTTACTCCTATACTTAAAGTATCATCTGGTCCTGCATTTGGAAGAGGTGATCCTCCTGTTGGTTTGGAATACCAAACAAACTTTGAAGTAGTAGGAGTTGTCATAGTGAAGCCTGCCAATTGATGTGTAGCGTCAACACAGCCTGTTCCTACATATGGGTTAGGTGTTTCATCTATAATTAAGCTATCACTTACAGCAGGACACTGCGCACAAAGAAACGATACAAATGATCTTGAATCTTTAACAGTTACTTTATATTCTGTATTGATTTTATTCACCGTAAGAGTATCCTTGTTTGCGCCAAGAATTTGAGTCCATGCTCCTCCTGTTTTTGGTCTGGAATACCAGGTATAAGTCCATGTTGATACAACAGGTTTTACTTGAGAATTCAGTTTCTCTGAGAAATTTGGACAAGATTTATAACTGGCTCTTAAATCCGGTTGTCCAGGACAAGGATCTGCAAAAGAACAGTTGTTGGGAAGGTTAAAAGGTGTTGCATAAGTGCGATCACTATTGTCACCTTTTCCTAATTCGCCATTTCTGTTAAATCCCCAAGTATAAGCGTTTCCCTTTGAATCGGTTGCATAAAACCAAGCATCTCCGTCTGATACAGTTGAGATACCCTTCAATTTAACTCCTGGGCCGGTCAAAACATAATCAGGGACTACTGTTCCTTGTGGTGAATTGGTCGCATCATTACGGGTAAAGACAGCACAAGCGGCATTGGCAGGCCTACCGTTTCCTAAAGTTCCAGACTGTGAAGTGTAAATATCGTTATCAGAAGCGTTTGGATCAGGACAATTAAATAAACCATTAGCTCCAAATGTAACAACTGTGCTGTCTGACATTACTACAGCAGAAGAAGCCTGACCAGCAGCAATATAAATTGCCCCAGTAATATATGGCCCTGTTTTGTATGCATCTACTACAACGGGTCCTGGTTCAACTACCTGATAGGCAAATGGTTGGTATTGATATCCTCCACCTGCTCCCCTTTGACCTGGTCCCCAGTCTCCTCCAAAAGCATATACAGTTCCACCTGCACCCAAAGCTAAGCCGTGAGTATCTCCACCTGAAATCTGTTTTACTCCTGTCAAATAACTAATTGGAGTATCCCTAGTGCCATCAAAATTTAGATCTAACTCTACTCGTCCTGCATAAGGGTCGTCAGCTCCACTTGTAAATCGACCAAGTTCGCCTCCACTATTTTCTCCCCATGACCACACGTTTCCAGCTTTGTCCAGAGCGTAAGTACAATTATCCCCCCCTTCAATTTGAATAATGTCAGTAAGGGGAACACCAGCTGATTTTAAAACATATTTAGGAGTAGAACTTCCGACACCTGCAGCACCGTGACCAAGCTGTCCTGCATCATTTTCCCCCCATGATAATACTTTTCCAGTTCCTTCTTCAATTGCAAATGAGGTATTGTTTCCGCCAGATACATAAATAATTTTAGAAAGGTAAGTAGGATCTCCTCCTGCGACAGATTGAGCCCCTTTTACAACTTTCATAGGCTTTGGTCCAGCCGCACTTAACGTGGCACAGGTAGCTGAAGGATTTGCCAGAGCGGCATTGCTTCCGAGCTGGCCGCAGTTATTATTTCCCCATGTCCAAACAAATTTATCACAATCCAATCCGATAACGTGTGCTCCGGATCCTGCATCAATTTGTCGAATTGCTGTGAAGTCAGAACTTGTTGTTTTGGTAACTTCGTCGTACCAAACCGGAACTGGTACATTCGATGAACCTGAATATGGATTTCCGTCTTTGTCAACACCTAACTGCCCTGCAGTATTAGCTCCCCATGTATAAACCACTTGGTTATCACAAACCGCAGCAGAAAAGTTATTTCCGCCCGATATCTGCAGGTTTTGAGCCTTCGATATCTGGGGAAGGCCTAACGAGAGAAAAATTAATGCTCGTATAAAATGTTTCATATTATTGTGTTTTCAGATTGATAGAATTTACTTTTAGATGTATTTTAATAGTCCGTATTAATATGAAAAAGTTGAATTATGTAACCTTTTCTGTAAATATACATTTATGATTTTTATGAAAAAAGCCCGTCAGGGGGTAATTTTTCTATGAATTCTTGAAATAATACTAAATTGGTAGTGTGTATAATTAAATTTTAAATTTAACGTTTTGTTTTCAGCACTTTAAAATTAGTCCTGTCATTTTATTTTGCAGTGAATTTTATTCCTGCCAAATTTGTAATCAAGGGTGAAATTTGAAAAATTCATGAGCATCAAAAAAAGATATGTTTTTACCGGTATTATTGCAATTTTTTTATTTCTGATAATCTGGTTTATCTCTGTTGCACTTGCTTATCCTCCGGTACCTCCAAATACAAATGCACAATCTCTCCCAAGAGAAGAGGTCTCCAAGGGCTTTTATAGAATTGGCAATAACTGGTTTAAGAAGAATGAGTTTGGTATCTATGAAATGTATGTTGAGGGTGCCCCATACGACAGAGGCATTATCAATGGTAAATTAAGTAGTGAACTTGTTAAAAGACAGGAAGATATTTTTGTTGGCCAAATAACAGAACTGGTTCCCAATAAAACCTATCGCGGCTTTTTAAAATACCTCATTGGTTGGTTCAATAGAAATCTGGATGAAAATATTCCTCTTGAATATAAACAGGAAATTTCCGGCGTCTCATTTTCTGCCTCTGGGAACTATGGTGCCATTGGTACTCCATATCAGCGATTACTAAATTACCATGCGGCTCACGATATCGGGCATGCTTTGCAGGATAAAAACCTTGTAGGATGTACCTCATTTGCTGCCTGGGATGCTAAAAGCGAAGATGGAGGTCTTGTGGTGGGAAGAAATTTCGACTTTTACGTAGGAGATGAATTTGCTCAGGATAAAATTGTAGCCTTTATCGCTCCAGACAGCGGGTTTAAATTTATGATGGTTACCTGGGGAGGTATGACTGGGGTTCTATCCGGAATGAATGAAAAAGGTCTTACTGTGACTATTAACGCAGCTAAGTCCGATCCTCCGCTTGGATCTGCAACGCCTATATCCTTGGTGGCAAGAGAAATATTGCAATATGCTTCTACTATTGATGAAGCAAATAAGATTGCCTCACAAAGAAAAACCTTTGTGTCTGAATCTATATTAGTCGGTTCTGCAAATGAAAACAAAGCTGCAATCATAGAAAAATCGCCTAACAAGCAAGGGCTTTTCAAATCAAATCAGAATTACATTGTTTGTTCAAATCACTACCAAAGTGAAGTTTATGCCAATGATCCTCTGAACATTCAAAATAAAAAAGAAAGCTCTTCTCTTTACAGATATGAAAGAATGAATCAGCTTATTGGCAAATATCCTAAGATTGGAGTAACGGAAACAGCCCAGATTTTAAGAGACAAAAATGGATTAAATGATAAAGAACTGGGGTATGGCAATGAAAGAGCCATGAATCAGCTTATCGCTCATCATTCGGTAATATTTAAACCTGCATTGAGACAGGTATGGGTATCTTCCAAGCCCTATGTATTAGGGGCTTATGTTGCTTACGATCTCAATAAAATATTCCAATTGAAAGGTCTTGATAAGGACACTGCCATTTATGAAAAATCATTAGTAATTCCTGCCGATCCTTTTATTTCTACTCAGGAATTTAGAAATTATGAATCATATAAGAGATTAAAGCAATTTCTGAAAAAGCAGATTAGCAAGGAATCTACTGTTGCTGAGGACTCAATTGTAAAAATTGTAAAATGCAATCCGGAAAGTTATGAAGCACATTGGATAGCCGGTGATTGCTATAAATATCTTGGGAAAAGAGATGAAGCTTCTGCCATGTACAAGGAGGCTCTGAAAAAGGAAATACCTACTTTAATTGAAAAGAATAAAATTGAAAAACTATTAAGTACTTTATATGAAAACTAATTTTATTAAATCATTTTTTGCTTTATGCATTCTATTTTTTGCTGTGACAGTTTCTTTCTCACAAGACCTGATTTTGAAAAGAGGAGGAGAAGAAATTTATGGTAAAGTATTGGAAATAAAAGAAGACAAAATCTTTTTCAAAAACAATGTAAATGATTCTATTATCAACAGTATAGATAAAAGACTTGTTTTCATGGTAAAATTTGAAAACGGAGCAAAGATTGTTTTTGATAATCCGATCATAGCTGAGCCTGTAACCGCGGCACCAGTGGAGGAGAAAGAAGAACCTACAGGTCCTATGCTTATTGAAACCAGAGGTAGAGGGTTGTATTATTATAATGGCAGGTATTATTCTTCGAAAAGACTGAGTCCTTTATTGCTTTCAACAAATGATAGAGAAATAAGGGACCATATTACCACTGCAAAAGCTGCGAACATTGGAAGCTGGGTATTATTTGGATTGTCATTCCCTCTGGGTACTGTTGGTTTAGTTGGTCTCGCTGAAATTAACGATGCTGCTACCTATGGAACTCCTCAAGATCCTTTAGCAGCACCTCTAGCCGTTGCTGGCATTGGCTCTTTCCTGATTTGCCAGGTAGGAAATATAGTTCTTAAGAAGGTCGTAAGAGAAAATAGTAGCAGAAAGGCTGTAGAGCGTTACAATCAATTACAACTTTTAAATAAATAATAACCAATTAGCATGCAGGCGCCCGGAATAGAATTTAAGGATAAAGAGCAGGTTAAAAGGTTTCAGGAAAAAAAGCTGGGAGAGTTATTGGACTATCTTCTGGCTTTTTCTCCTTTCTACAAAGAATTGTTTGAAAAAAATAAGATTCAAAGATCTGATATTAACACATTGGAAGACCTTACAAAAGTACCGGTATCTTCTAAGTATGATCTTTATTCAAGAAATTTTGACTTTTTGTGTGTTCCCAAAAATAAAATAGTTGATTATGTTACTACTTCCGGAACACTCGGTGATCCTGTAACATTTGCTCTTACGGATGGCGATTTGGACCGTCTTGGCTATAATGAAGCCATTTCATTCCTGTGTGCAGAATGTGGTCCCGATGATATCTTTCAGCTTACAACTACCATTGACAGGAGATTTATGGCTGGCCTTGCATATTTTCTCGGTGCAAGAAAGCTTGGGGCGGGGCTTGTAAGAGTGGGTTCAGGTATACCGGAACTTCAATGGGATACTATCCAAAGAATAAACCCTACAGTGCTGGTGGCTGTTCCTTCTTTTATTATTAAGTTGATTGAATATGCTGAAGCTAACAATATTGATTATAAATCCAGTTCTGTACAAAAGGCTATTTGTATAGGAGAATCTGTAAGAAATCCGGATTTTTCGCTGAATACATTAGGCCAAAAAATACAGGACAAATGGGGTATTAAATTATTCTCTACCTATGCTTCCACTGAAATGGTTACAGCCTTTACTGAATGCGGAGCTTCTCAGGGAGGACATCATCATCCTGAATTAATCATCGTTGAGTTTCTGGATGATAATAATGTTCTTGTAAAAGAAGGTGAGCCTGGTGAAGTAACCATTACAACACTTGGCGTAGAAGGCATGCCTCTCCTTAGATTTAAGACCGGGGATATTTGTACAGCTAACTATGAGAAATGTGAATGCGGAAGAACCAGTATGCGTCTTGGGCCAATATTGGGCCGTAAAAATCAAATGATCAAATACAAAGGAACAAGTCTTTATCCTCCTGCTTTGTATGATATACTTGATACAATGCCTATGATTAAAAACTACATTGTTGAAGTCTTTACCAACGAAATAGGCACTGATGAAATCTTAATCAGAATAGGATGTTTTGAAGTACTTGAAAATCTTGAAAAGGAGATAAAAGACCATTTCAGAGCAAAGTTGAGAGTTGCTCCAATGATCAGGTTTGAAGATCCGAAAGAGATCCAGTCTCTGCAATTCCCTGAAATAAGCAGGAAGGCAATTAAATTTTTTGACAAAAGAAATACAGTATTATCCTGATCATCGGATATCAAAACCTTTACCATCTTCCCTTTTGGAAAATCTGGACGAATCTTCAAGCGGTATAAGTTGTCCGTGAAGAATGTCCATATAAAATTTCTTTAGACTCGGGTGGGTCCTGAATAACTTTGTATTACGATAATAATTGTGCTCCTTATGCGCAATGTTTTGAAAGTTTATATAATGGCCATTACTTGCTAATGGCTTCTTCGGACGTTCTCCTAACTGCTTTCTGAATGTAATGAAATGGGCTCCGTTTAGTGTATGATCCTTTTTATTATAAGTTATATAAATGTTTTTCTGGATATGACTTTTTTCCAACCAGCGCTTATGTCGCTTTTGCTTTACTGCTGCGGCATTCATAAGTATTGTTTCAAATATTATAGGGCAATCAGCTAATCGATTTTTCTTAAGGGATTCCATATAAACATAATTACCTAAACTGTGCATGTGCATTACTAATGTCAGATTTGGCTGCTGTTCTTTTATCTTTTCTAAGGCTTTTACATATTCTGCAAACAGATTCACAGATTCTTTATAGTTGTGTTTGGAATTATAAAAGTTTTTGATCTTGTTACTTGTGGGCAGCAGGCTTGGTACATCAAAGGCAATGACAGGTATGTCGAAAAGAAGCCTGATATCTGCAGCTCTGTTAATAGCTAATGGAAAATCCTTTCCATCTCCATGAATGAAGGTTACTGCCTCTTTTGTGCAGCCTGATTTTTGTAGGGCTATTTCCAACGATGATACTTCCATAATGTGCCAATCAGGATTTTTCCAAAGACAGATCAAAGTAGTATATTGATCTGGACGAATTGACTTGTCAGAGAAAAGCTTCTGACTTCCGGCAACTTTATCTCTTACAGTAACCATGATAATGGTTGTATCGGAGGAGCTAAGCTGCAAGGCTTCAGCCCATTTAAGGTTGGTTCCGTTAAACTTATCATAAGGGAAGTATGTCTGGGAAAACGAAGTATATTGAAGGGTTGTAAATGTAAAGAACAGAAGTATGCTTATAAGTTTTCCCTGTTTCATCGATCCTGATTTGCTTGTTTTTTTGATTTTAATTTAATTTAATGAGATAAACAGTTTTGTCTCAAATTTTGATTTTAAATAAACCATGAAAAAATTTTTTACATTTTTAATCGTATTTTTTTCAGTAATTTTTACTGTCTCCGCACAAGAAGAATTGTTTCATTCAGAAGAAATTGTGTGGTATGGAATAGACTTTTCGCATGCTAAATTTATAGGTGAATTTAGCCAATTTGCGGATGCGGGAAGCAAAAGTAATAAAGAAATTCAGCTAATGTATTTTCCTGCATGGAATGACCTCATCATAAACGAACCTGGTAAGTATAATATCAGTAAGTTTTACGGCTTTGAATTTTTTGCAAATGAGTCGGATCTGGTGAAGAAGAATAATGCAGCTGCAGACATCAATGTCATTTTTGATCCTTCTATTCCAAATAGACTTTCAAAGGAGAAAATACAGAAATTGATTAATAGTTATAATATCAAGGGGAAAAAAGGGCTTGGTCTGGTTTTTATTGTTGATAGTTTCAATAAATTAGAAGGACAGGGCTATATCTATGTTACCTTTTTTGATCAGGCTACTAAAAAGGTATTAGCAACAAACCTCTATGAAGGAAAACCTGGTGGTATCGGTATCAAAAACTACTGGGCAAGGGTTATTTTGCATGTGATGGAGATTAGTGGTAAAGAATTTAAACAAATGAAAAAAGAAGGATTGTAAGCCTTTAGAAGTCTATATGGACACTGAGTTTTAAATAAAATTTTTCTGTTCCGGGGTGGTCATGATAGTTCAGCCTCCAAATGCCATCTAATCTGATCACCCTGAAAATATTCTCAATTCCCACACCCGCCTCCATAAAAGGTTCTTTAGAAAGGCTATACATTTCAGGTAGCAAAATCATCTGAGCTTTATTCTTGTCTGATAAGGATCCTATAACACCTTTGAAAGATATAACTTCTCTCCACTTTAATTTTCTTATCAAAGGAATTTTATTGAAGAAATACCCATCAAAGTGATGTGAAAGCTGGATGTTTACATATTGATCACTTACAAACTCAAAGAATCGCATTGAATTAAAAATATAATCATCATAGAAGATTGTCTGATTTCCGTTGTGTAGCTCCAGCAAAGGGTAGGGAAGAGTTCCGAAAATTTTTCCTGCTTCAGCGTGGTATCTTGTATATCCGATATTTTTTATCCTCAATCTTTGTCTTATACTCAAAGCTATTTTCTGATAATTATAATTGCTCCCCAATAAATCCTTTACACCGCAAACCACTGCTGCATCAAACACGGGATACGGTGTGCCTAAGCTTATCCTTCTATAGTCTCCTCTAAGGAACTTTTCTTTATAGGCATAATGAGTATAGAAAGAAATCTCCGTCGTCGTAATTGATGATATATTAGCAGTATCATTCGTTTCAGGAATTTCTTTGTTGTATTCGAGCTTGCCTACAGGCCTGATAGTAGCATTCCTTATCTGTAATTTGTTGGATAAGTTTGGCGTCCAAAATTTTTCATAATACAATTTGTATTCATCAATAAAGTTTAATCTGTTTTGTGCGGAAATTTTAAATAGCGCATTTAGCAGATTGTCTGGCCGCATAAAAGTGACCTGACTAAAGCCTAACTGTTCTATGTCATGCTTTACTCTAAAGCTAACTATCTCATCAGGGTCCTTTTTTCTGAAATAAGTAATACCTGCTCCATATTTTATTTTCTCATCCCTAAGCCCATAAGCTCCATAACCATCCAGTAAAATTCTCTTGCTAAATTTTGGATTGGTTCTGAAGCCCAGCCTGAATTTATTTCCTTCAACCGGGTTGTATGAATATACTTTGTAAATAGGACCCAACTCAATTTTTCTTACAGGTATATATCCTTTAAATAAAATCAGATACCTCTTAAAAGCTTTGGTATTTTTGAGGGAATCACTTAACTGGTACAATGCCTGTTCTGAATTTGAAAGGGTATCATGCCTTACTGACTCCCAATAAGTATCATCTTTTTCTCCTGCTTCTTTCTCTACTATCGTAGTCGCTTTGTCATCAAAAAAACTATTTGTAAATGATGGACTCAGATTAAAGTTTTTATTGGAAGTACTTCTTGATGCAAAAAACTTTTGTGTTTTACCTGAATGAGGAATAAGCACCTCTCCATAAATATATAGTTGTTCTGAAGAGGCTAGGGATTTACCTTTTACATCAGTATAGGTTTGTCTCCAACCAAATGATGTAATAAAGTTGAGGTTGATTTCCTGCCCGGCTTTAGCATCAATTTCCTTAATGGTGAATGTGGAGTCCCTTATCCACATGATACCTGATAAAGTTAACTCCTGTTTCCTGGAAGGGAAGTAGCGTACCTTATAACACCAGTTGTTATCTATGTATCCACTGTCAAGCAGCTCATAATCGTAGTGACGAAAACATGAAGAGCTTACAGGACTGATAAAATTTTTGTTAAACATCAGTAAGAAATCGTCATATACATAAACATTCAATGCAAGATTGGAGAATAGTTTGCCAATACTTTCATTTTTCATCCCTGAAAGTCTTGTTGCCTTTATGATTTCCTTTTGTTTATTACCATCTTTCTGATAGAAATTATCTGAAACAGTTTCAAGAAGCATTACAGGAAGATAGGGCTTACCCTCTGTGGTATCCATGTTTTCAAAAAAGAAAGCAAAGGGCTTAAGGTAAAATTGTTTCTTCAAATCTTCATCGAGTTCTCTTAAGCCGATTTTTGACTTATTATAAGATTCATAGGAATAGCTTTTGATGGTCACCCTTCTAAAGTTTACTTTGTTGGACACAACATTCCTTATAATTCTATAAGCTGGATTTTCAGTAACAGAAACTGTAATTTCATTGAGGCTTCCAACTTCTTCTTCCAGATATATATTGATTTGCTGTACCTGATTTTTTTGAATGGAAAGTCTCCTCATAGAATAACCTACGCTTGTGACAATAAGGCTGTCGGGCGCGGTTGATGTTTCTATAATGTAATTTCCTTCAAAATCAGAAACGGTTCCTTTAGACTTATCGGAAAAGTATATGTTGGCAAAGGGTATCAGTTCTTTACTATGAGCATCAATGATCTTACCTGTAACTCTTGTAATCTGTGAAAAGGCGGGGCTTATAAAAAATGAAATGAATAAAATAAAAAATGCAACCCTTGAACAGAGTTGCATCTTCTGATTTCTAAAAATATAACTTAATGAAATGATCTGTTTCAAAGGTTAATTTGCTCCTTCTTCTAATCGGATAAGATGCGAAAGGTTCTTTATAACCCTGTCGTGCTTCTTCACGAAAGGATTGTTTAGATCCCAAACGTAACCTGCAAGCACGGAACAGATCTGCTTTTTGATTTCTTCATCCGGCTTAGGTGCAAAGAATATATCCTGAAGTGTACCATCATACCATCCCATTACATAGCTTCTGAATGTATTGACACCCTGCATAGTTGGCTCCATGAATTCTTTTTCCCAATCAACATTCTGACCTTTTAGTTTCTTTACTACCAGATTTGCGGCAGTTGCTCCTGAAACTGTTGCAAGCGTTACTCCTGAAGAGAAAATAGGATCAAGGAACTCAGTAACGTTACCTGTAAGTACAAATCCGTCACCATAGAATTTATTGGTTGTTACAGACCAACCTTCCAGCGTTCGTGGTTCGAATACAAGATCTACTCCGTCAAACCTTCTCTGAGTATGGGGCTGAGTTTTGATCATTGCTCTAAAGCGTTCTTCAGGTGTTCCTTGGAATCTGTCAAAGAATTCAGTTTCACCAACAAAACCAACTGAAGTATTGCCATTAGAGAATGGAATGATCCAGATCCATACACCTGGTTCGTGAGATACTATAGTTATTCTGTTTGGTTCTTCATCTACAAACCTGTTTACGTCTACGGTGTGTGCAAACAGGGTTCTTCTGGCTGGAAGGTTTGATGGTTGGTCCAGATTGAATAATTTAGGAATTACTCTGCCATAGCCACTCGCATCAACAATAAATCTGGCCTCTATGGAACTCTTGTTACCATCCTTATCTTCAATTGTGGTTATGCTATCGCTACCGTTAAATTTAATATCAGTTACTCCTGTTTCGAACAAAATCGGGATACCTTTGCGCTCCATTTCATCTGTAAGTGTTTTGTCAAAATCAGCTCTGGGTACTTGCCAGGTCCAGGACCAGCCTTGAGTAAACTGGTTGGAGAAGTTAAAATCACAAATTTTTCCATCCTTTACGAATTTGGCTCCAAACTTTTGCTGAAACCCCTTTGCCTTTACAGCTTCAATTAATTCAGCTTCTTCAAGAGCTTCCATACATCTTGGAAGCAGGCTTTCTCCAATTACAAAACGAGGAAATTTCAGTTTCTCAACGACTTTAACTTTTAATCCATGTTTATGGATAATAGAAGCGGCCACGGCTCCGGAAGGACCTGCTCCTATTACCAGTACGTCAACTTTTTCAGAACTCATAATAATTTTAATCTGGTGTTTTTACGAATTAAATATTTAAGAAGGCTACTTTGGAAATAAAATAAATTTTTAATAATCACCTTGTAAAAATTATATTAAATATGATTTAATAATCAACTAATTAATAAAATTACCTTAAATGTAAGAAATTAATAAAGTAAAGGAAAAATTAGAATTGAGTTTGTGGTAAAGTGCTAGAAATCAGAATTTTTATTTTACCTAATTTGAAGAGGCTTTCTTCTCTCATTTTTAACCTGGGATTCAATAGTAAATTTTTCTTTGCAGTGGTTTTAAGAACTGCTCTTCAGTATGCTTTTTTGATTAAAACACTGGGGCAATTTAAACATCTACGGCTCATCTTGCAATTGTCACATTGATGTATATAAATTAGCGCATATATTCTATGTCTGTAACGAAGTGTATTTGTATAAAAGTATTACTTCAACTTAAGGTGAAAAACAATTTCTCCAATTACTGGTTATGCAAAACCCTTCGTGGCAGCTCCATTAATTTTAAAATTATCATCTATTATAAAACCATTTGAAAAATTAGTTATTATGAAAAAGCTCAATTTACTTTTTTGGAATTTTTTAGTTGTACTTCTTATTTCATGTGAAAGCAAGAAGCAGGAGCAGGCGAGCCATGACGTAGATACAATCACAGTTGTAGAAGAGGAGAAACCTGGAGTTGCATTGGAGGAGGTCTGGTCTTCTGATACTACTTTGAAAACTCCTGAGTCTGTTATTTTTGATGAAGGTAAAAAGATATTGTACGTTTCTAACGTTAACGGTGATCCTACTGCAACAGATAATAATGGATTTATTTCTAAAGTAAGTCTTGACGGAAAAATCGAAAACTTGGAATGGGTAAAAGGGCTCAGCGCTCCAAAGGGGCTTGGTCTTAATAAAAACATCCTTTATGTTACAGATATCAATAAGCTGATTGAAATAGACACTGATAAAGGTAAAATTGTAAAAACCTATAACGTTCCAGGGGCTAAATTCTTAAATGATGTTTTCGTTACCCCACAGGGAGTTGTTTATTTCTCAGACAGTGAGACCAATAAAATTCACAAGTTGGAAAATGGAAAAATAACTTTATTCTCCGATCAAAATCTCAATAAGCCAAACGGTATCTTTATTAAGGATAGCACATTGTATCTGGCGTCCATGGGAAGCAGCGATTTCAAAGCTATCAACATGACTACTAAAAAAGATTCTGTTCTGGCTACGGGTATTGGTATGGGAGATGGTGTAGAGTATCTTGGTACTGGAAATGACTTTCTTGTTTCTGATTGGGAAGGTGGTATTTACTATATTTCTAATGGAAAATCTCAAAAGCTGATCGATTCAAAAGAGCAGAAAGTTAATACAGCTGATATTGAATTTATTCCTTCTGAGGACCTTTTATTAGTACCTACTTTTTTCAGAAATAAATTGGTTGGTTACAAATTGAAAAAATAAGTTCTTTTACTAGGACGAAACAAAAAACTACACAAGGGCCTGATTTATAGTGCTTGTGTAGTTTTTCTTTTTTGAGAAAAAGTATTCTCAGTTATTTCCTGAAAAAAAAATCACAATCTCTATCATTTTGATACCCTTTGCCGTTTAAATACAAAAAGGTAAAACATGCAATATCTGGTTGATATATCCTTTCCCATCAATTTTGATGAGAACTTTACGAAGCTTGTTCCAGTTCAAAAGGATCATATCAATAATCTTATTAGCAAAGGTATAGTACTTTCTTATTCATTATCTCTTGACAGAACACGCTTGTGGGTTAATATTAAAGCGAAAAGCGAAGAAGAAATTAAAGATACATTATCTACATTTCCGCTTTATTCTTATTTTAAATACACTGTTTTTCCACTGGCTTTTCATGCTTCAGGGTATATGCCATCCGTGTCTATGAATTAATTTATTCTTCAAATGCCGCAGGGTACAAAAATTCTATAAATGGCAGCATTTCCTTGCTGTATTTTTTGAGTAATCCTTTTAGCTTTCCTTCTTCAATTTCTTTATCAGTAATTACTTTAGAGACTATAAAACTTTTATACTTTAGAAGATCGATATGTTGGTTTTCCTCGTCGTATCCTTTGGGCGCTCTTACCAGTTTTTCTCCTTCCATTGCTCCGAATGTATTTTTGAAACTTGCCTTACTTAAGATTTTTGAAAGATTCTTACCGTTATAGTCTATTTCCTGACGAATTTTTTCAAGCATATCTTTTTCCGGCATATACACTCCACCAGCGATAAAACTTTCGTCTCCAGGCTGAATGTGAATATAATATCCAGGACCAAATGATTTTCTTCCTTTTATACTGATAAAAGCAGAGAAGTTCTTCTTATATGGAGTTTTGTCCTTTGAAAAGCGAATGTCTCTGTTGATTCTGAAAATGGTATTTTTAGCTTCTATACTTTTTATCTTATTGTCAAAATCTGCTATGTCATTAATTACCGTTTGTACAAAAGCCACAAAATCTTTTCTAAGTGCATCATAGGTTGGTCTGTTTTTATCAAACCACTCTTTGTTATTGTTTTTCTTTAATTGTGTTAAAAATTTTAGAAGGTCTTTATTCATGTTTGGATGACTGTTTTCTTTCTTATGCAAAAATATTTGTCTTCAGGTTTTAAACTTAGGATTTTAAAACCTATTTTTGCTAAATATACAATTAGAAATAATCAATGAAAAATACTTTCTCTGTCGTTGCACTAGTCGTGGCAGCCAGACCTAAGGTCCGGAGAAAGTAATCCATTGTATCAATATAAGGATGAAGCCCCGGACCTAAGTTCGGGGCTTTTTTGTTTTAATGCCCTTTATTAAATATTAAAAAAAATATGAATTCACTATATAAAAATATTATTACATGCATAGCGGTTCTAGCCGTGGTCGCGTCAGTGGCAGTCCTTGTGGATAATTCCCCCGGGTAGAACATGCGTATAATTTAATTAATATACATGAAGCCCCGGACTCAAATTCGGGGCTTTTTTTTATTTAATCCAAAAGAAAATCAATCATTTAAATATTATGAAAACTGAAACAGAGTTTTATGAATTTTCGGAACGGACGAATTCCATTCCTGTATCCTTTATCAGAGAGATTTTGAAAGTAGCGTCTTCCAAAGACCTGATCTCTTTTGCAGGTGGTTTGCCAAATGCAGGATTCTTTCCAACTAAGGCTTTGCAGGAGATCTCTAATAAGGTTATTAAAGAGGATGGGGCAAAAGCACTTCAGTACAATGTTACGGAAGGGTATTTGCCATTGAAAGAATGGATTGTTAAATGGTATAGAACGAAACGTGGTATTGATGTTTCAACCGATGAAATATTGATAACAAGCGGTTCGCAGCAAGGATTGGATCTTATAGGTAAAATATTTATAAATAAAGGTGATCAGATCTTTATGGAAAATCCCGGTTATCTGGGCGCTATTCAATCGTTCTCTGCTTACCAGCCTGAGTTTGTACCTGTTTCGTTGACTTCTCAGGGTATTGATGTTAAAGAGCTTAAAGAAAAAACTACTCATATTAAAGGTAAGTTTATTTATGGAGTTCCTAATTTTCAGAACCCTACAGGGATAACATATTCTTTAGAAACAAGGATAAAACTTGCCCAACTTTTGGATGAAAAGAAGCTTCTTTTTGTGGAAGATGATCCATATGGTGATATAAGGTTCAAAGGTAAAGCACTTCCGGGCTTACTGACATTAAATAGAAGAAGAACCATTCACCTTGGTTCATTTTCAAAAATGATTTCTCCGGGCTTGAGATTAGGTTGGATTATTGCGAATAAGGAAATCATAAGCAAGCTTGTGCTTGCCAAGCAGGCAAGTGATTTGCATACCAACATGTTATCTCAAATGATAGTATCAGAATTTCTTCATCAAAATGGAATTGAGGACCATCTAGATCTGCTTCATAAAGAATATGGTAAAAGATGTGATCTGATGAGATCACTTATACTGGAGTTTTTCCCAAATACAGCTGAAGTATCTCAGCCAGAAGGAGGGATGTTTATGTGGGTTAAATTGCCTGAAGAATATCCTGTTAAAGATATACTTGAAGAGTCAATCAAAGCAGGAGTTTTGTTTGTCCCGGGAGCTGAATTCTGCACCAGTATTGCAAAAGAAAATGCTATGAGGCTTAATTTTTCCAATGCTTCAGAAGAAGAGATCCTTCTTGGTATTGTTAAAATAGGAATGGCTATTGATAAGTGCAGGAAGAAAGGAAGTTGATCCTTTCTTCTATTATGATGCTTTGTCCGACTTGTATTTTAAAGAGACTTTTTCCTGAATTACATCCTGAATAAGTCTCTTTTCTATTTTACTTTCTAGCCAGGAGATGATGTCAAAATAAATGAATGCGCGCTTCTCGTAAGTGCTGTTAACTAGTGGGATTAACTGGGATTTGAGACGGACAAAGCGCTCATAAAGTTCCTTATCCCTTGTGTTCTGATTCAGATCTTTCAGAAATTTAAGAATGAATTTCTGGAAGAGATGTAAATCCTCTTTCTTCAGTAAGAACCGATAGGTGGATATGATATAATATTTAATTACATCATAATTGCCCAGTTCATAGTGACATATAAGATTAAGTATCCTTGCAAAACAATGAAGATCTTCTCTTATATCACCATCAGGAATATTGATAATTCTATTCAGCCATTTCAATGCTCCGTGAAAATCACTTGCTCCAAAATACAGACACGATAACTTGTAGTTGATGATCAACTCAGAATGCTTGTCTACTACTTCCAGAAGCTCGTAAATCTTGGTATCCGGACTCTTCATTAATACATCAACGCCTTTTGTAAAGTCCCCGGTAATAAAGTATTTGTTTATTTCGTGGATATAATAATATTTAAGAAGTCTGATTCTTATGCTTTCATTTTGTGTCTGGCTGTAATCTGCTGCAATTGCGTGCAGGATTTTGTTTGTTTCAACAAAGTCGTTATACATGTCCAGCTTGTATTGTGCAATGAGTAGATTGTTAAGGCTTTTAATGTATTGTTCTGTACTTGTCTCTTTAAGCTCTTCATGTGTGTCAAAAAGTTTAACTAGTTTCAAAGCATATTCATAGCCATTTCTAAAATCCTGTATAAATAAATAATATCCCACGTAAAGCTTATAAAGATTCAGTTTTTCTGAAATAGATAATTCATCTTCAGTAAAATCAGGAATATTAGAATTGAAGAACTCTTTAACTCTTAGAAAGTCCACCTCATCTCTGATATAGCCGATTTTAGTATAAAATGAATTAAGCTTTATGGATAGGTTAGAGAAAGTGTTAATGTTATTAATTCTTTTGTTTATTGTTCTTGCTTCTTCAATGATTCTGTCAACCTTGTCAACTGTATCGTGATCAATAGTCTGCATTAGCACGCTTTTTTCAAGTTTGATGATCTCCAGTTGCAATTCCAGGTTGTCGTGTACCAGAGCCATTTTTCTTGCTTTTTTCAGGGAGTTCATCCCTTGGGTATAAAGTCTTCTTGAAAAGAGCAACTGTGCATAATCAATTTGTTCTCTTATCTGAAGGTCAAGAATTTTTGGAGCATTAAATAAGCGTATAGCCTGAAGCAATTTGTCATAAAGGTACGCTTTCATGTTTGAAAGCTGCTCGGTTTTGAGGCTGGGTAGTTTATCCGGAATAGAATCTTCATCAAATTCCTTCTGTTTATTCATGTAGTCGAAAAGAATCAGCATTTTTTTGTCTTCTCCATTCCCGGAACCTCCATATAAGAGCTTGAAATACCTTTTTTCATTCTTGCTCATGGATTTTACAAGTTCGTAAAGACTTCTGGATTTTATTCTGGCCACCGTAGTTATTTTATGATTAATTACCTGAAATATAGTGCAAATCTAGTTTATATAATTGAATTTGCAGTAGAGTTATTGTGAAAACTCTATAGAATACGTTAAAAGTTTAAAAACGTAGTAATTCTTTTTTTATTATCTGATATTTAGTTGTTTATGTTATTTGTTGATTTTTTGAAAGCGTATTAAAATTGAAATAAAAAAAATGTGCTTAAAAACAGACAATATATTTGTGACAGTTATACGACTGTTTATCTGATAATAAAATCATACACATGGACAAAGTTAAAAAGAATGGTGCTCAAATGCTGGTAGATTGCCTTGAAAGAGAAGGAGTGGAGTATGTGTTTGGGTATTCTGGCGGAGCAGCTATTCCGATCTTTGATGCTTTATATGATTCTAAAATAAAACTCATATTAACCAGGCATGAACAGGGCGCGACACACATGGCTGATGGCTATGCAAGAGCAACCGGAAAACCTGGAGTTGTACTTGTTACCAGTGGTCCTGGAGCTACTAATACCATTACTGGTATCATGACTGCTCAGATGGATTCTGTACCAATGATAGTTCTTACAGGGCAGACCATTACAAGTTTATTAGGGATGGATGCTTTTCAGGAGGCAGATGTGTTTGGTTTATCAATGCCAGCAGTCAAACACAACTACCTTGTAAAAAGGACATCAGATATTCCAAGGGTTGTAAAAGAAGCATTTTATATAACAAATTCAGGAAGGCCGGGGCCAGTGTTAATAGATCTTCCGAAAGATATTACTTCTGCAGTTTTTGAAGGGCAGATAAAAGAAAGTTTTGAATTACCAGGTTACATAGTACCTTCAAAACCTGATCAGAATTCAGTAGAAGCAATTGCGGATCTTTTCTTTAAATCTAAGAAGCCTTTGCTGTTAGTTGGTCATGGTGCTTTGATTGCAAAAGCAGATGCAGAGGTAAGACAGTTCGCAGAAAAACTTAATGCGCCTGTAACAACGACTTTATTGGGTAAAGGAGCTTTTCCTGAAACGCATGAGCTTTCACTTGGCATGGTAGGAATGTATGGGACAATTTATTCCAACAAAGCAATGTTAGAATGTGATCTTATCATGTCTATCGGTAGCAGATGGGATGACAGAATTAACGGAAATCCCAAGAAGTTTTGTCCCAATGCCAAGAAAATCCACATAGATATTGATCCTGCAGAAATAGGGAAAATAGTTACTCCCGATGCGTACGCTATTGGTGATGCAAAGGAAGTGTTGAAAATGCTTATCCCCTTGGTACAAAAGCTCGATACCGATAAATGGCTGAATAAGTTAAATCAATATAAGAAGGAGTTTCCTTTTACTTACTCAAAGGATGAGCCTTTAAGAGCACAGTATGTTATTGATGAAGCTTATAAAGTTTCTGAAGGCAAAGCTATTGTTTCCACAGATGTCGGACAGCATCAAATGTGGGCAGCTCAATATTACCTTACAGACACTCCTGATCAGTGGCTCTCTTCAGGAGGGGCTGGTACTATGGGGTTTGGGTTTCCCGCAGCAATAGGTGCGCAACTTGGCAAACCAGATCATAAAGTTCTTGCTATAGTAGGTGATGGTGGTTTTCAGATGACGCTTGCAGAGCTTTCGACGGCTGCCATTCATAAGTTGCCGGTAAAAATTCTTGTAATTGATAATAAATACCTTGGAATGGTTCGTCAATGGCAGGAATTTTTCCTTGATTCAAGATACAGTGGGGTAGATATGGTTGTGAATCCTGATTTTGTAAAGCTGGCTGAGGCTTATGGAGTAAAAGGATTTCACATAAGCAAGCCTTCGGAGGTTACCTCAGTTTTAAAAGAAGCATTCGGTTATAATGAAGGACCATGTCTGATACATGCAGAAGTAGTTAAGGATGATAATGTTTATCCGATGGTACCTGCAGGTATGTCAGTAGAGCATATGATAACAGAGGCTCCTACTGTGAAGATGGAAATGCCGGAAGGTAGTACCTAGAAACAAAAGTTTTTCTTTACTTCTTATTAAAATAAAAGGACCAGTTAAAAAAAATAAATTTTAAACCTATGCAGCATATATTCTCCCTATCAATAAATCAAAAGCCCGGAATTATTATTCGAGCAGCTTTAATCTTTGAAAGAAGAGGATTCGATATAGACTTTATGGAGATCTTGGGTGAGGATTCCAATGGGTTAAACAAAATGATTATCAGAGCTACTGGGGATAGTTCAAAAGTTGTACAGATTGAAAAGCAATTGGAGAAACTGATTGATGTAGTGAAGGCTAAATATATTTCAGGTGAACTGGCTGCTGAAAATGAGCTTCAGCTGGAAAGCAAGCCTGCGCTCCTTAGAGCAGTCTAAATCGAACATTTTTTATATCCGGCCTGTTAACTTTTAAGAATTGAAGGGAAGAAATATGAGCAGATCGAAAGCATTGATAAGTGGTTTTGCAGGTGCATTGGCACTTACTGCAGCAAATCAGGGACTACAAAAATATACCACGGAGGCTCCTAAGGTAGATTTCTTTGGAATGAAAATTATAAAAAAGGGTCTTCAGGCTGTAGGATTGGCAAGTCCAGGAAAGAAAAAGCTCTTTGGTTTAAGTTTGGGAAGCGATTTGTTGTTTAATAGTCTTTATTACAGCATGACAGCTTCCGGCAAAACACCTTTAATGAGCGGATCCCTACTTGGTTTGGGTGCCGGAGCAGGAACCTTAAGTCTACCGAGTCTTTTAGGCTTCGGTAAAGAACTAGTCGGTTCAACATTTAAACAAAGATTACTTTCAATGGGAATATACCTTGTTGGAGGTTTGACAGCGGCAACTGCTTATAAATTGTTAAACAGATAAGGTTATACATTAATATTAAAAAGACTTCCATTAAAAGGAGGTCTTTTTGCGTTAAGAGGAGTTTAAAAAAAATATTTTTTGAAAATTACGACTCCGACAATTAGTGCAAAGATGGCAGCAATCAATACTGCTGCAGCTGATAAATCTTTAATCTTACCTGCAGCGGGATGAAATTCCGGGGAGATAAAATCAACTATTTTTTCAATTGCAGTATTCAATAGTTCCGTTATCCATACAATGGTTATTGCTAATACAATCCATAACCATTCTGTTTCTTCTATATTAAAATATGCAGATAAAATCAGGATAAATAAAGTGGCTGCAAGATGGATACGGGCGTTATTTTCAAATATCAGTAAATGCTTCAGGCCTTTTATCGCATACTTGTAACTCTTTAAATTCTTTTTGATGTTGATCATAAGTTTCAATTGAAGCCTAAGTTAAAAAGAAATGTATATAATGAGCCTTAATTTTTAGAATGATTAAGCTGAAAATTCTTAATGAGAAATCAATACGATGCGGGTAAGGTAAAAAGGAAGGTGGTACCTTTAGATTCATTTTTTTCTACCCAGATCTTACCTCCGTTTTTCTCAACAAACTCTTTGCACAATTTTAGGCCAAGGCCGGTACCTTCTTCACCAGCCGTCCCTTTGGTACTATACTTTTGATCAATGCTGAATAATTTCGGAAGTAGATCTTTGGAAATTCCGATGCCATTGTCTTTTACAAAAAGAGTGACAAAGCCTTTTTCTCTAAAGGCATCTATGGTTACAGTGTCATGTTCTGAAGAGTATTTGACTGCATTGGAGATAAGATTTCTCAGAATGGTTTCGACCATATTCTTATCAGCATATACTTTAATCCTGGAATTTATTTTTATATCTACGGAAATCTTTTTCATCGAAAACAAGGGAGAAAGATATTCAGCCGTAGCACATGTAATATCTTTAATTGTAAAGGATTCAGGTCTGTAAGCAAGCTCATTCATTTGTAGCTTAGCCCATTTTAAAAGTACATCTAGCAGATTTTGAATTTTTACCAGACTTTTGTGGAGAAAGAAAATGGTTTCTGATTCATCTTCATTGACGTGATTCTGATCTTTTAGAAATGTTGATAATACGAGGGCAGAATTAATTGGCCCACGTAAATCATGACTAACGATTGAGAAAAATCTGTTTTTACTTTCGTTTAATGTTGCCAATTCGTTTTTAAGTCTTTGCTGAAGTTTATATTCCCTGTAAAAAATATAGACAATCATCAGAGAGGTGATCAAGGCAGATATCCCAGAAAATATAATGGCAATGCTTATTAATTTTAAAGTGGATGCTGCATGGATCTGCTTATTATATAAAACTTTTTTCTCCTGATACTCTACCAGTTTTTTTTCTTCCGTAATTTTGATCTTAAGTTCAGCTGCATAGGAGAGCTTTTCATAGGTAAGTCTTTGACGGCCTTTTCTGATCGCATCTTTGTCTATTAGTCGGCCAATTTCTTTTCTTCTTTGTTCAAAAAGCTCCTCAATAAGTTTTATTCTTTTGGATGCAGGAGGATTGGCATTTACCAGAGCCTTTAGTATGGCTATTTCGGCTTTTGTCTTTCTGGCGTTGTCTTCATATTCATACAAAAAGTGAATATTTGAAGAAAGAATATATCCTCTCAGGTTGCCCTCTGTCTCAGCAAGCAACAGTACAAGGTTGTCCAGGTGATTGATGACAGTATAGGATGCCCCAACAGACCTGAATTCTTCCTTGATTTTTTGAGAATATATGATAGAGTAAATGGATGCGGCTGCAAGAACTACTAACAATAGACCCAGTATAGGAAAAAGGATTTTAAGTTTTACAGAATCCTTCATATTAAATTCCCCTCAACTACAAAAATATGCTTATTGTACGGGATTTAGCTAACGTATGTTTTGGGGCTTTATTTCAGATATTCATCTGTAATGTTCTGAAGTTCTTTCAGTTGCTGTTTGTCGAGACTTTTTAAGAAATCTGGCAATTTGTCAGACTTCAATCTTACTTGAAAAAAGAATACAGCGTCCTGAATTACTTTTATATGGTCAAAAGCGAGTAAGGGTAGGTCGAAAAGGGAAAACCATTTTACGTTTTTTGCATCGTCTCCGGCATTCAGAGTTACTTTATTTGTAATTAAAGTTGTATAAGCAATGGATATGGTTCTGCCTCTTGGATCTCTGTTCACATCCGTATATGTGCCTGTTTGTTCCATTTCATTTACTGCCAGACTAGTTTCTTCAAGTAGTTCTCTTCTTGCGCATTCCAGGCCGTCCTCATTCATTTCAAGGAATCCACCTGGAAGTGCCCAACAGTTTTTATATGGGTCATGTTTCCTCTCAATTAATAAAAGACCCAATGTTCCTGATTCCAGCTTAAAAATGACAGAGTCAGTAGTTACAGCTGCTCTGGGATAGTCATAACAGAATTTGTCTTTAGTTATTATAGTTTCCATTTGATGTTGCATCCTATACTTGGTTTTTGATTATTGCCAACTTCTATGTCACTTAATAAATTATCAAGGGCATTACGAATATCCTTACCATTTACAGGTAAAGAATTTGAAGGTCTTGAATCATCAAGTTGTCCTCTGTATACAAGTGAAAGATTCTTATCAAAAATATAAAAGTCAGGCGTGCAGGCAGCTTCATAGGATTTAGCCACTTTTTGGCTTTCGTCATATAAATAAGGAAATGGATAGCCCAGTTCTTTTGCTGCTTTAGTCATCTCCGCAGGTGCGTCTGCAGGATACTTTTCTGCGTCATTTGAACTGATTGCAATAAATGAAATTCCCTTTGGAATATAATCTTTAGCCAATCGAACCAGTTCATTGTTCACGTGTTTCACAAAAGGACAATGATTGCATATGAACATGATTACAGTAGCTTTCTGAGATTTAATCTGGCTCAGAGATAAGTCTTTTCCTGATACAGTGTCAAAAAGCGTAAATTCCGGTGCAATGGTTCCGAGAGGAAGCATGCTGCTGGGTGTTTGTGCCATATAAAAGTTTTTACGAATATAAATAAAACCTTTAAATTAGTATGATGTTGCTTGGGTAAAAATGCAATAAGATTTTGAATATGAGTACTTATGATATAGTTGTAATTGGGGGCGGACCAATAGGATTGGCCTGCGGCATTGAGGCTCAGAAATCAGGGTTGAAATATTTGATTCTCGAAAAAGGAGCTTTGGTGAATTCCATCTACAATTATCCATTGAATATGAAGTTTTTTTCTACTTCTGAAAGATTGGAGATAGGCGCAGTACCTTTTGTTTCGATTAGCGGTAAACCAATGAGGGATGAAGCGCTTGAATATTATCGGAGAGTAGTAGAGTTTTTTCGCCTTAAAATAAATCTCTATGAAGAGGTACAGAAAGTTAATAGAAAGGTTGATGGCATGTTTGAGATACAATCTTCAAAAGGTATCTATCATTCAAAATATATAATTGTTGCTACCGGATTTTATGATCATCCTATAGGGTGCGGAATAGAAGGAGAACAAATGACAAAGGTTTTTCACTACTATAAGGAACCTCATCCATTTTCATTCAGTAAGGTGGTAGTAGTGGGAGCAGCAAACTCTGCAATTGATGCAGCACTGGAATGTTACAGAAAAGGAGCGGAGGTTACATTGGTTGTGCGAAAGCCAGAAATAAGCCAAAGAGTAAAATATTGGGTAAAACCTGATATAGAAAACAGGATAAAGGAAAATTCAATAAAGGCTTTCTTTAATTCGGAACTTGTTTCAATCAGAGAAAATGAAGTTGATATAAAAACGGCCAATGGGATAGTTACTATAGTTAATGATTTTGTTTTGCTTATGACGGGCTACCATCCCGATTTTAGCTTGTTGTCTAAGGCTGGTATTGAATTTCATTCAGGTGGTCTAAAGATTCCCTATTACAATGAGCATACAATGGAATCAAATGTAAATAATATCTATCTCGCAGGCGTTGTTTGTGGTGGCATGGAAACTCATAAATGGTTCATAGAAAATTCAAGAGTACATGCAACCATGATTATACGTGATATTTTAAGCAAATCTAATTTTATATAGCATGGCAGGATGCGGTTATGTTTGTCCTTTATGTGAAGGACGCGGGATGGATGAGCATGGAAATGATTGTGATCATTGCACTGCCCCCAAAAACAAATCTTTGACAGAGGAGCAGGAGGAATGGATAAGGTCGGTACATGAAGGCCCTTGCTGCAGCCACCCGGAGGAGGAGGAATGAAAATAGTATTGATACCGGATTCCTTAAAAGAATCTTTAAGTGCATTTGAAGTTGCTGAAGCAATGGCCAATGGCATCAGAAAGGTCCTTCCTGATGCTGAAATAATCTCTTGTCCGCTTGCCGATGGAGGCGAGGGAACTGTGGATGCTTTGGTTCATGCTACCGGAGGCTATAAGATTGAAGTGTTTGTTCATGATCCTCTTATGAGAAGTATAAAAGCATCATATGGCATATTAGGAGATCATCAAACTGCAGTGATAGAGACAGCGTCAGCTTCTGGGCTTGCTCTCCTCAATAAACAAGAGAGGAATCCGATGATCACAACCTCCTTTGGCACTGGTGAGCTGATTGTAGATGCTCTGAATAAAGGAATACGGAAATTTATTATTGGTCTTGGGGGAAGTGGAATCAATGATGGCGGTGCCGGTATGGCTCAGGCATTAGGAGTTAATCTTCTTGATGCAGAAGGTAAAAAGTTACAAAAGGGAGGAGGTCCCCTTATTCATCTTGCAAAAATTGATATATCAGAAATACATGAAGGTCTGAAAACAGCGGAGTTTAATATTGCTTCAGATGTAACCAATCCATTAACTGGTTCAAATGGAGCATCCAGGATATTCGGTCCTCAGAAAGGTGCTACTGAAGAAATGGTTACTATTCTGGATGAAAGTCTTACTCACTATGCTTCCGTTATAAAAAAACAAATGGGTAAGGAAATCGCTAACATTGCTGGAGCTGGGGCTGCAGGAGGTCTGGGTGCAGGTATTCTTGCATTCTGCAGTGGAGTTATTAAGTCAGGCTTTCCATTGATAGCAGAATTTGCAATGATGGAAGATAAATTAGAAAATGCTGATATCATTTTTACAGCAGAAGGAAAATCTGATATACAAACACTATCAGGCAAGTTGCCCTATGGTGTGGGGAAAACAGGCCAAAAGTATGGTATTCCTGTATTCCTGCTTACCGGATATGCTGCACCTGGATCAGAGGAATTATTGAAGCATGGAGTTACGAGTATCATGCCATTTCAAAATGGCCCTATGACATTAACAGAATCGGTAAACAATGCTTTTAGTCTTATTAGCCAGACAAGTGCCAATGTACTAAGAATATTTTTAGCAGGAAGAAAATAATAAACCTGCCTTGAGAGCAGGTTTATGGTGTTGGTTGAGTTGGGTAAATAGCTGGTGCTCTTTACATTTTATTGTATAATTGCTAAATGAAAGATCCCGGTTTTTGTTCGGCAGGAATAAATATTTTTAATGAAATCTGTTTATTTTTTCACCTTATCTTTTGATTTGATATCATCCATTGTCTCTCCCTTGACTGGAGGTCGGTTCAATGAATTATTTGAAGAGGATACCAAAGCTGCTAAAGCATTAATGATTCGATCGTTAAAAGCTGGAAGGTCTGAAGGTCTTCTGCTGGTAATAAGATTTTTATCCGTCACTACAGGTTCATCTATCCAGGTTGCTCCTGCATTAGTAAGGTCTGTTTTTAGGGAAGGATATGAAGTAAGCTTTCTACCCTTTATTAAACCCGTTTCAATTAATGTCCATGGTCCGTGGCAAATTGCTGCTACAGGTTTTTGGGCAATCAAAAAGGTTTTAACAAATTCAATAGCATTATTTTTCATCCTTAAAAAATCCGGATTCATTACACCTCCAGGTAATATTAAAGCATCGTAATTTTCAGGGGTAGCTTCATCCAAAAGGATATCAGCAGTTATTTCATCACCCCAGTTTTTCAGGTTCCATCCTTTGATCTTCTTTTCAGGAGCAATAATTTCTATATGAGCATTTGCTTCCCTTAAGGCTTTAACAGGTTCAGTCAGCTCTACTTGTTCAAACCCGTTGTCAACAAGCAAGGCAACTTTAATTCCTCTTAGATTTTTTTGCATATTTTTTAAATTGTTAAATCAAAACAGAGGAGCTTGGGAAATGTTAAACCGGTAGTATATGTTGGGAAAATGAAAAATATAGCGGTAATTTAAATAATGGTTCTTCTTAAAGAAGGCGTTTTAAATATTTAAATGATATGCCTGTCAACAATTGTCTTTCCCTGGGGTTAAGTTAAAACAATACCGGTTTTTAATCCGCAGAAACATATATTATTATGAGATTATCTACTCTTACAGAAGGATACGAGGTTACAGAAATTGCCGATGGTGGAGACAAAGTAAAGATTGCCTATACAAAAGAAGGTATTCAACCTAACGACTTTATCTTTCTCAGCAACTCTCCCTCTCTTGAAGATATCAAATATCAGGTAATTGATATCAAATGGCTGGATGGATTATATTATGCAGATCTCGTGAAGATATCCTGATAAATTACTACTTTTATTTTTTCAGTATAGATTCATTTTTAATGAATAAAAATTAATGAACAGGTTTTTAACTTTATTTCTTGCAGCTATTCTTGGAAGCGCTGTAACGATTATTGCCACTCGATTTATAACAGGTAATGGTAGTGGTGGCGGTATTGTCTCTTACAGTAAAAAATCTAATAGTTCTGATACTACCTATAAAGGGCATGGTGCTGGTATAAATTTCCGTCCGGCTACTGCAAAGGCTTTACCTTCTGTTGTTCATATTCATTCTGCTATTCCAGCCAGTAAACAATATAATGATATGGGGCCATTCAGAGATTTCTTTGGTGATGATTTCTGGGGAAGACCCAGGGAAGAAAAGCAAAGGTTGGAAATGGCAACAGGATCAGGCGTAATCGTCAGCCCTGACGGATATATTGTAACAAACGATCACGTTATAGCAGGTGCAAAAGAAATCAACGTGACCTTGAACGATAACAGAAGCTTTAAAGCTAAGCTAATAGGAACAGATCCTTCAACAGATATTGCTTTGATAAAAGTTGATGAATCTGATCTTCCTTTTATTTCATTCTCCAATTCGGATTTTGTTGAGGTAGGAGATTGGGTGTTAGCCGTTGGGAATCCATTCAACCTTTCATCTACTGTAACTGCTGGCATCATTAGCGCAAAGGCAAGGAACATCAGTATTCTGCAGGATAAGTCAGCAATTGAGTCTTTCCTTCAGACTGATGCAGCTGTTAATCCGGGAAATAGTGGTGGAGCTTTAATAAATCTTGAAGGTGATCTGATAGGTATTACAACTGCTATCGCAACACCTACAGGTGCATATGCAGGTTATGCATTTGCTGTTCCCAGCAATATAGTTGCTAAGGTAATAGAAGATCTTAAACAATATGGAGTAGTTCACAGAGCATATCTTGGAGTGGTAATCAGAGATATGGATTCTGATCTGGCTAAAACACTTGGGTTAAAATCCTTAAAAGGAACTTATGTGGAAAGTGTAGTAGAGAATAGCGCTGCATTTAAGGCAGGGCTAAAGGCGGGAGATGTGATCCTTGCAATTGATGGTGTAGAAATAGGTTCAACTGCAAAACTTCTGGAACTTATTGGAATCCATCATCCTGGTGACAATGTTAAACTGACAGTTTTAAGAGATGGCAAGGAAAAAGAATTTAAGGTAGAATTGAAAAACAGTCAGGGGAAAGTAGAAGTGATCAAAAAAGAAGTTAATGAAGTAGAGGAGAAGTTGGGTGCGGATTTTGAAGAACTTACTGACCAGGAAAAGAAAAAATATGGTATCACAGGTGTTAAGGTGAAATCTCTTGGTTCCGGTATTTTGTCAGAACAGACAAATATGAAGGAAGGCTTTATTGTCACAGGTATAAACCATAAGCCTATTAAGGACCTGAATGAATTCAATGAAGTGCTTTCGGCACAACAGGGTGGGGTTCTGCTGGAAGGAGTTTATCCCGGAAGCCCTGGAAAGTATTACTATGCCTTCGGTCTTGAATAAGTTTGATAAAAGGCAATACGAAAAAGCCCTGCAAATTTGCGGGGCTTTTTTATGCTCTTTAGTATAGGTTGTAGCGTTGATAAACTTTGAAACATTCTATGCTAGGATAAGGCTTTCTGTTTTAAAATTTGTTTTTAATTTTTTTGAATAGCTTTTTGATTTTTTGAATGTTATCACTTTCTTCAGTTGAATCATCTCCTATAAGATATCCTAATGGCTTTAACTCTTCTACATGATCAAAAATTATTTTTAGTATTCCTATTAAAGGAATAAAAAGAATCATCCCGAAAATTCCCCAGATTAAACCTCCCAGGATTAAAGCCATAATAGTTGATAACGCGTTAACTCTTACCTGAGAACCGGTAATGAATGGAGTGAGCAAATTATTCTCTATAACCTGGTTAAACCAAAGTGATCCTAATACAATTAGTGCTGGTCCAAATGCATTTTTAGTTACTAATGTCATAATAAAAGGGAGAAGGCTACCAATGATTACTCCAACATAAGGAATAACATTGAGAAGTGCTGCCAGACATCCGAAAAAGACTGCGTTGTTTACTCCCAATAATAGCAATACTGAGGAATTCATCACCGCCAGAATTAATACCACAATAAAGACACCGGTAAGATATCTTTGAGTTACCTTGCTTATCTGATTTAGTATTAGGGTATTTTGTTGATGAAGAGCCTTGGGACTTACCATCAAAATAAAATTAAAGAATTTATTACGGTAATAAAGAAAGAAGAAAGTATAGACCATTATAAGACCAAAAGTAGCAAGTCCTCCAATGAATCCTGTAATCAGGTTAGTACTGCTTTGAAGAAGGGATTCTGTTTTCTCCCTGATTATTTTGCTTTGTTTGGCCTTTTCCATTCCAAACTTGTTTTGAACGTATTCCTGTATGTCATCAAAAACGTGCTTGAACTGTTGTTCGATTTCTTCCAGGTTGTTTGCAAGATTAAAACCTTGCATAGATAACAAGGTTGTGATCCCCGTAATAACAAGCATAAATAAAGCAATACAGAGTATTATGGAAATAGCTCTTTTTATTCCAAGTGACTCCAGTTTTCTTGCAACAGGTAACAATAGCATAGCCAAGAGGCTTGCAATTGTTACAGGAATTAAAAAGGGACGGGCTAAATATAAACCACCAATAATCAGAAATGCACTAAATAAGAGGCGATTTATATTTCTAAATTTTAAAATTGCCATAAGTATTAGATAATATTAGAAATAAGATTTCCTTATTAAAAAAGTTTTAGTAGATGCTGGATTATACCTTTACAGGAAAATGTATTTCAAGAATTTGCTTTTGGAATACAGGTAATTAAGGGTGTGAAATATTTTGCTTAAATTTCAAATTATGTCCGGAATGATATTTTCTAAAAAATGTTTAATTTCGTTAAATATAAAAGTGATCTATGAAAGTAATTAAAAAAGATACAATCATTAAAGTAGGAGATATTTTAAGAAATCCGGAAAATACAGAGCAGTGGGAAGTGTTGAAAATTGATGGATTTAAATTTCTAGTTAAAAATCCTAAGACAAAAGCTCAGGGAACACTTCTGAAAAATGAATTGCTTGCTAACAATTGGACTGTCCAAATCATGGATGACCGCAATTATTATTAATAACAGTAGTTTTTGAAGGCTTATAAAATATTTAATAAAAAAGAGTCTGGATTACCTGGGCTCTTTTTTCTTTTTACAAGATTACTTTTCTCGACGTTCAATATACTCCTGTCAGTTTCTCCACAATTATAACTTTGAATTGTCTTCTTAATCGAATGTTAGTCACCAACAGGTTATATTGTATGTTATTGGAACCTCGATTTTTTTATTCATTATCAGAAACTTTCGTCATTACATCATAATATTTTCTTAGATCATAATATTTACAATACTTTCCATTAAGTTGGATTTTCTCTTAAAATTTGCATTCACTTAGAATTATTAAGCAAAGCATCTGGAAATGAACAATGATATGTATTTGATGGGAGTCTGAAAGATATTGTAAGTGTGATTCTGCTTTTAAATAGTGAAGTTATGATTCTTAAAAAAAGCAAAATAATTTATACGGATGAGTGAGATTTACTCCTTATTAATTGACCTTTCCGGCAAGGGTCTTCAGATGATCAATATAATAATGATTGAAAGGTTTATGGAGGATTGTCTTAACACCAAGATTTTTTACTTTTTCTAAGTCCTTGTTTCGAGTTGTAACGGTAAGCACAATAATTTCAGGACAATGGCATAAAGTGCCTTTTATTAGATTGAATTCTTCAAGAAATTCGAATCCATCCATGATAGGCATAAACAGATCCATCAGTATAAGTTGAGGGAATGATTGTTTGCCATTTTGTGAACGGAGAAAATCTAGGGCTTGCTCCCCATCTTTTACACTGTGTAACTGTTCGGAGATTTGGTAACGGGAAAAGAATTTTGTTGTAATGAAATTACAAATGTCGTCATCCTCAATTAATAAAATGGATTTAAACTTTTCCACGCAGACATTAAAAATATAGTTCTGGAAATTTTAAACAAGTGTGTGGAGCTTGGGCTTTATGCTCCTGGGAACCGCCATCCCCCGATTCACATAAAAAAACCAAGTCCACACATGTAGTGAACACTAGTTTCCTCCGGTGAATCTTTATAAGGCGGTATTTGGAGCCGGAATAACTAATGAAAAGCATTAAAGTTATGTTCAAATATATGGTTTTTATCGATAAAAAGGAACTAATATATTTCAATCATGATGAATTTTACGGAGCGTTTTTCTTTTGGGTTAGATTATAGGATAATAAAATGTTAGGATATTCCTATTTTAATGTAATATTTTTACACCGAATTGATTTTTGCTTTTAGAAATCGACAAATAAAATTTTATGCCCGATGAAATTAATATTTTAGGGCAGACTGAATCATAACGAATTCGTTTAAGTTGTCCAGATTTATAACACCTGTAAGTACACCATTATTTAACACTGGAAAATATCCTTTAGGATCTTCTTGTACAAAGTGATAGATTTTAGAGATTTGATCATGCTCATCAAAAGTTCTGAAAGTGGTTTTCATAATGTCTTTAACAGGAGCTAGTGGATTGTAGGATCTAAGGCTGCTGAATAATGATTCTCTTTTTATAATGCCTTGAATTTCTGAATTCTCAGTGATGATGAAATTATGGTCCCATCCTTCCAGCAGTTTGTCTGCAGCTTCTTTTATGGTTGTTTGTGGATTAATGGTGATAAAATGTTTCATCATAGCTTCTTTCACAACATGCCCTCTAAGAAATTCCATCTGTTGTACAGACATATTTTCTGCATATGCTCCAAAAAATATGAATGCAGCAATAAACATTAGTAAAGGGCTGTAGAATAAACCAAGGAAAAAGAATCCGACAGCTACAAACTGTCCTAAGCGTGAAGCAATTTTAGTTGCTCGGAACCTACCGATTTTTATGGCAAGCAGAGCTCTTAGTATCCGACCTCCATCCATAGGAAAGGCAGGGATGATATTAAATATTACTAATGTAACATTTATCCAAAACAAGCTTTGAAAAAAAGTATTTGCTGAAATAATATTAGTACGATCTTCTGTCGGAATTACTTTATCTCCTAGGATAAGATAAAGCACAAGAGCTATGATTACATTCACCATTGGTCCTGCAAGGGTAATCCATAATTCTTTTTTAGGATCTTCAGGTATACGTTCAATACTAGCCAGGCCACCGATAGGGAGGAGAGTGATCTTTTTGGTAGCTATGCCGAATTTCTTTGCTGTCAGGGCATGGCCAAATTCATGCAGTAAAACACAAATAAACACTGTTAAGATAAAACTCACAGTCAGCAATATTTCAGGAGTAGTTGCTCCTTGTCTATAAGCGGAGAATCCGATCCATAGAAGCAACAGGAGAAATGTCCAGTGAATTAAAACTTTTGTGCCGGCGAATTTACCAATGTACAAAGACCATCGCATAATATATGAAGGTTAATCTAAAGAGTTAACCTTCATATTTATTGATTTGTTAAATCAGGATTTTTTCTTTTTATAAAAGCCCAGCGCTCTTCTCATATCTTTGCCGTAGTTTACAAGCAATTCTTCACCGGCTTTGATATCTTTGATAGCAGTAATCTCTACACGTCTTCCTGTAGATTCGAATTTTACATTGGCTGTTTTTCCAGAATTAAAAAAGTCGCAGATGTAACGGGCTATTCCTGCAGAAGTCTCTCTGGCATCTATTACAGTAGATTTGTTCAATGTCATTGCATATGAGCCAAACCCGTCATCTCCGTATCTGTCTTGAAACACTTTAGTGGAAATGTGCTCACCTGTATACTCCATCAAGGTAGTACCTTTTTTCAGATCTCTGTCAGTATAAAGGCCATATCCGGCACCTTCTATGCCTGACTTGGCAACGTAAAAGCCGGTAGTGATTTTGGTATGGTGATTACAGTAAGGGTGTGTTTGTGTAGTTTTTTTGCCGCATTCACCTTTATCGGTTTGATAGGTGCAAGTGGCAGTTACTTTAATGGTATGATTTTTCATTCAATGCGGAATACAATTTGTTACAGTAAATTTGATAAAAATATTGCATTATTTTAAAAGGCTGCTTTAAAAATCTATTGATTTTTTTGAAAGTTAAGTCTTTGTGTAATCTTTTCCCGGAGTATTTTCAATTAAAGTGCGTAAAATGTTGTTTACATTTTCTGCGTCTTCCAGAATTATGGAATGACCTCCCGGTATACAGCAAGCGTCTTTGATTTTGCTTATAGGAAATACTCTGTCATTTTCTCCGTGAATCCGCATCAGAGCTGAAGGTATTGTCTTATTTCTCCACTTTATCAGAGAATGGATGGCCCATTGAATAAACTGTATATTGGAATTCTTTAACATATCCAGAAAAATCTTCTTTCCTTGATCTGTCTGCAGTCCCATACTGTGTAAGATAAACTTTTGAACAAGGGTATTGCTATAAGCAGATTCAGGAGTCATTTTGTATAAAGGGATGCTGGAAAAGAACTTTAAGATTAATGGATACTCCTGGTATGTAGGTACTGAGCTGATGAGAATTGTTTTTAGAGGGTTTAATTTTTTAGCAATTTCCACAGCTATAATTCCTCCGAAAGATACGCCTGCAAGAATAAACTCCTCATTGGTATCAATACTTTTGGCTAGTCTTTCCGAATAATCCTCAATGGATTCCTGAGCGTGAGGAGTTATCCATTCAAGAACTTCCATTTCAAATCCAGCATCTCTTTGATTGGAAAAGAGATCTTTATTGGCACCCATTCCGGGAATGAAATAGATTTTAGGTTGCTTCATTTGTTAGGAACTGATCAAGGCTGGTATGGTACAAACTAAACTTCGAAATATTACCATGCTTACCCTTTTCAATTGTTACAAAACAGTCTGTTTTTTTTAGGTATTGCTTGAGTCTAAACGCTTGTTCATAAGGAATAAGTTCATCTTCGGTACCGTGGATGGCTAATATCGGACATTGAATTTTGGTCAGCCATTTGTAAGTTGGAAGTTTGTACCTTAGTATTAGCTTAACAGGAAAAAAGGGCATTTGTAATCTTGCCATTTCCTGCATACTGTAATAAGGGGTTTCCAGTATAAGTTTCTCTGGTCTTTTCTGAATAGCAAGCTTTGCGGCAAAGCCGGATCCTAATGATCTTCCATAGATTATTATTTTTTTTCCTGGCTCTAATCTTGAAGCATATTCATACATGAGAGAAGAGTCTCTGTAAAGATCTTTTTTAGAAAGTTTTCCTGTGCTTTTTCCATAACCCCTATAGTCAAATATGAAGAAGCTGTATCCTCTTGGCAGAAATATTTCAGACACTTCAGCCCATGTTCTCATAGATCCCGCATTTCCATGAAGGTAAAATATGACGCCTTTGCTTGAGGGGTGTTGAAAGTATAGTGCGTTGAGTACTGCGTCTTTAGTGGTAATGAACAGTTCTTTATATGGATGCTTAAACTTAAACTCAAAAGTTCTGGATAATTTTTCAGGTAAGAAGATGAATTTTTCCTGAAAAAACCAGACGGCTATTGTTGCTGCCAGATAAAGAACTGCCAGAAATATCAGTAAGAGAATTAAAAGTTTCATATTCCTATTCCTCCGTTTATATGAAACGTAAATTATACTTACTGGTTCAAATAGTTATACCGATGGTTCCTGTTGGCTCAGACAATGGAAGCTTCCAAGTCCCCAGATGATATCTGTGCTGTCCAATCCTATCACTCTTCTGTCGGGGAATGCCTGTGTCAATATATCAAGCGCTTTCTGATCATTTTTGTCATTGAAAACTGGCACTGCCACAACATCATTAGCAATGTAAAAATTAGCATATGATGCAGGAAGTCGCTGATCTTCGAAGATCACTGGAGCCGGCATTGGGAGTTCAAGAATATTTAATTGCTTACCGTTCATCAATCTCATTTTTTTGAGATCTTTCAGATTCTCCTGCAATAACTCATAATTGTCATCCTTCTTATTTTCCTCCACAACAGTTACAACAGTATCCGAATTGACGAATCGGGTTATATCATCAATGTGCCCATCAGTATCATCCCCAACGATACCATCATTAAGCCATAGAATTTGTTCTATGCCGTAATATCTTACAAGGAAATTTTCAATTTCAGCCTGCGAAAGATGAGGATTTCTGTTTTCGTTAAGTAAACAAGCGGTAGTGGTAAGCACTGTTCCTTGTCCGTTGAACTCTACTGAACCTCCTTCCATTACAATGCCCGGATTAAAAACTGGTAAATTATAATGTTTTCCAATCAAAGTCGGAATTACATCATCCTTGTCAAATGGAGGATATTTACCTCCCCAGGCATTATAGCCCCAGTCAACAATAACCTTTTTAATATCGGCCTTAGGATTTATCAGAAAAGCAGGGCCATGGTCTCTGCACCATGCATCATTTGTAGGTTGTATGAAAAAGCGAATATTGGAAAAATCAGCGCCCACTGCCTGAAGACAAGCCTCCGCCTTTTTCTTCATCGCTTCATCATTTACATTGATGTTTACAACTTCTCCCTTGGCGACCTCTTTAATAAAGGTGCAATAAACCGGATAAATAGATTCTATTTTACCTGGCCATGATGCTTCTTTATGAGGCCAGCTAAGCCATGTGGCCGAGTGTTTTGCCCATTCAGCCGGAAAAAAATATCCCAAATCTTTGGGATATTTTTGAGTTATTTCCTGATATAAATTAGTCAATGAATCTTCTTGTAATCTGCTCATAAGAATCTATTCTTCTATCTCTTAAGAAAGGCCAGTGTGTACGATAGTATTCCGATCCTTCCAGATCAACTTCCTGTACATGTATTTCTTCTTCCTTGTGGGGAGCCTGATATAGAACTCTTCCAAACGGATTAGATACAAAAGAGCCTCCCCAGAACTGCATTGGTCCTTCAACACCTGTTCTGTTTACTGCCACTACATGAAGTCCGTTTGCAACAGCATGACCTCTCTGGATAGTCTGCCATGCATTATATTGTTCTTCATTTACTTCTTTTGTCTGAGTGTCTGCCCAGCCTATTGCAGTTGGGTAAAATAAAATTTCAGCGCCCATTAATGAAGTAATTCTAGCTGCTTCAGGATACCACTGATCCCAGCAGATAAGTACTCCGATCTTTGCAAATTTCGTTTCAAAGATTCTGTATCCGGTATCTCCAGGGGTAAAGTAAAATTTCTCATAGTATCCCGGATCATCTGGAATATGCATCTTGCGGTATTTACCAAGATATGTGCCATCGGCATCAAGAACGGCTGTAGTGTTATGATACAAACCCTGTGCTCTCTTTTCAAATAAAGATGCTATAATTACGACCCTGAGCTCTTTTGCTATTTGTGAAAGAGCATCTGTGGATGGTCCTGGGATTGATTCTGCAAGTTTAAAGTTTTCATGATCTTCCACATCGCAGAAATAAAGAGAGCGAAACAGCTCCTGGAGGCAGATGATCTGAGCACCTTTAGCTGCAGCTTCTTTAATTTTTTCAATGGTTTTGCTGAAGTTTGCCTGCGGATCTTTTTCGCAGGAAAGCTGTACAAGTCCGATTTTTACTTTCTTACTCAAGGCTGAAAATGATTTTGAAGGCGAAATTACAAGAATTTTACGGAAGGTTAACCAGGGTGTGGAAAATTAGGTTCAATTTCTACTATTAGCCTACAGCTCAATAGATTTTAAAAATGGTGTAAGCTGCTTTATTAAAATTTCACTATCATCTTTTGCAATCTGAACAGATATACTGCAGATTGCCTGAAAATCCTGACTTAAAAAGTCTGTAGAAAAGCTTTTCAGCACCTTCATAACCTCATTCATTTTTTCATATTCAAAGGTCATTCTCACCACGACTTGTTCTGTTTTTTCAATCTTCTCAGCATTTTTTAAAGCTTCCTCGGCAGCCGTTTTATATGCCTGAATAAGTCCGCTTTTGCCGAGCTTGGTGCCTCCGAAATAGCGAACGACTATTACGATGGTATTAGTTAATTCGAAAGACTTTATTTGATTAAATATCGGATCTCCAGCCGTATGAGCAGGTTCTCCGGCATCATTAGCTCTGAATTTTTGTTCTGAAAAACCTATCCTGTAAGCATAGCAGATATGTCGTGCATCATAATACGCTTTTTTAAATCTCTCAAGAATATCCTTTATCTCAGTTTCAGAAGATACAGGAAATGCAAATGATAGGAATTTACTACCCTTCTCCTTGTATAGTCCTTCTGATGGAGCTTTTATTGAGTAATAGATATGTTGCATTAAAATAAAGGATACAGAAAATTTAAATGGAATTTCGGAAATATCTCTTTACTTTCCTTTTTTGAGGTATTTTTCAGCTTCTTCAATTATTGAAGTATATTCGGCCAGTTCCAGAGCCCTTTGATAATAGGCCTTTGCTTTATCACTTTCTCCGCGGCTTTCAGCTATTCTGGCAAGTCCTGCAAAGGCAAAGCTCACATAGTCTTTATTGGGAGTGTTTATTTCAGGTGCCATGTTTACGGCTCTCAGGTAGAAAGCTTTAGCATGTTCAGGCCTTTTTTTTCCTTTTTCATTAATGATCCCCAGAAAGACATAAGATGCCATTTCAAAATATTTTTTTCCACTGCTTCTCAGGGTTAAAGAAAGTTTTTCTGTTTCAGAATATTCACCTGTTCCAATTTGTGATTCAATATGTTTTGATAAAAAGTATAGGTTATTGGGATACTTATTGAACAGCAGAGTTGTATACTTAACAGCTTTTTCGGGAGTATTCTGGTAGCGCAAAAATATATTTGCCAAATAATGGTTGGCCTCAACTTTTGAAAACAAAGAATTTGCTGCAGCTATCTCAAGTTCTTTTATTCCTTTCTCTTTACCTCCTGCGGAGAAAAATACCATAAAAGGTCTAAAGACAGGGTGAGTTTCAGGGAATTGTTCCACATAAAAATCATATAAGCCTGTCGTAAAGTAAAACTCATTGAAAACGTCTTTCAGGCTAAATCCGGTTTTTACATACTCATATGTTTTTTTGGCATTGTTCACTGCCTTCATTGTTTCTTTCATTTGCGAATGATAATGAGCTAGTGAACTGTAAATAGCCAGAGAAAAAAATACCCCTTCCGGATCTTTATTATTTTTAGTAATGCGGGCCTGTGCTTGTTGTAAAGCCGCATCAAGGTATTTAAGATACTCCCCTGAATTTTCCTTAAAAGTATTGAAGTAATACATTTTCCAATAAAGGTTCATTGCTTTCAGGAAATTGTATGCAGGATGTGTAGGATAGGCAGCTTTTACCTCTGATATAACTTCGTCGGCTTCATCAAATTCAAAATTATAGGTTAAATCCAGTGCCTTTAAAATGGTTGTCTTAATCTTTTCATCCTTAAGCATCGATTGGCCTGCTGCTTTAAGACTTAAAGTCACCATTAAAATTATGCCGGTAATATGGACTAAAATAACTCTCATTCGTCAAAACTTATTCTGAACCTTTCCTTGCAAACCGCACGGAATATATGCTTTTTTTTTCTATTGACCTTTCTTGAATTGCAGAAATGACTTCAGGGCCCAATTTTTTATTACGGAAAAATAATACCCCTTAGTGTAAAAATATCCTCTTTAATCCCTGTATATTAAAAAATGTTAACTGTAATAAATATTTAAAACCTAAACAGCTGGTTCTTAAAGAAAAAGAAGGGGGATGATTAATTATATCAGGAATGAAAGTTTACTACCTCTCTCAAAAAGGTATATATGGAAAGTTTACATTTCTAAATTTGCTGTGTAAAAAAGATTAATCAATTTTTCATATTTCCCTATTAATAGCGGTTATTTGCGGAAAAATTGTTTTTATTTAAGAATTAGTTGGATAAGTGGATTTAATGGATATTCCCAGATTAATTGATTTTCAAAAGATAGGCAATCCGGAAATTGGATATATCTCTGTAGCAGAACCTAAAGGAGAGTTACCATTTCCAGTAAAAAGGGTATATTGGGTTTATGGAACACCTGAAAATTCTGAAAGGGGAAATCATGCTTCCAAAACGGGAAAGCAGGTATTGGTGATTGTAAACGGTGAAGCCGAAGTGATTCTGGAAAATCCTGAGGGGAAAATTACCACTTTTAAACTGAATGATCCGAATACCGGATTGTATGTGCCGCCTCTTCACTGGAAACAAATAAGGCTCTCAGAAAAGGCAATTATTTTAAGTCTTGCATCTTCAGAATTTGATGAAACAGATTATCTAAGAGATTATAAATTGTTTAAGTCCTTTGTTGCAGTTCAAAGACGATAGTACTTTTTCTGTCCAAAATTCCTTTAAGGGATTTCTTTTTAACACTGTTGAACAAATTCATTTTCAATCTGCAGGAAATCCCTTTTATTCTTTCATTCTTTTTGACGAAAAAACTTCTGTAGCCAGATTAAGGATGACCTTATTAATCAGGAATTCAGAAGCATATAGTCCATTAAGATCTCCCTTCGGTAGCCTTGAATTTGATGATAATACTAATATTCAGGATATCAATTATTTTTTAAAAGAGCTTGAAAACTGGCTTGTCTCCGAGAATTTACAAAAGGTGTTTATAGTTTCTTATCCCTATTGCTATAATACCAGGCATAGTGAATTACTGACCCATTGTCTTCTTAAAAATGGCTATTCCATTTCTGAATATGATATGAACTTTCATCTTCAGATTTCTTCAAATGATTTTGATAAGGATTTAGATCCTGCCGCTCGCAGAAGATATGCTAAATTTAAAGACACCTTTCAATTTTCGATAGAGGAGTCTCCTGATATAGAAGCTATTTTCAGTTTGATAAAAGAAAACCGCGAGATAAAAGGCTATCCCGTTTCTATCACTTCTGATGTTTTAAAAAAACTTTATAATTCATTCAGGGAAAACTTTAAAGTCTTTTTATTGAAGGATGGAGAAACACTGATCGGCTCGGCTTTTGGTGTAAGGGTTTCGGAAAGGGTTTTATATTACTACCTGGCCACAGATTCTTATAGTTATAAAAAATACAGTCCTTCTACTATCTTGATTGGACATATTTATAACTACTGCAGACAAGCTGGTATATCAATATTTGATTTAGGAATTGCAACAAGCAAGAGTGTTCCAAACTTTGGCCTTATAAAATTTAAGCAAAATATGGGAGGTAAGGTTTCATTAAAACTTTCCTTTGAAAAAAATCTTTTGTGTTAATTTTGTGCAAGCAGAGAGACGGTTTCTATAAAAAGATGTAATTTCAAATCCAGGAATGAAATTTATTAAGTCATCTTTGTGGACCGGTGTTTCCGTAGGGGCGAAAACGATTGGAAGTGTAATCGTTAATAAAATTATTGCCCGCTTTTTTTTGCCTTCGGATTTTGCACTCATTTCTCATTTCCAAAACCTCATGAATATAATCCTTATGATTCCCTCTGATGGAATCAATAAGGGTCTTGTGAAATATCTATCGGATAAAAGTCTGTCAGAAAATGAGTATACCAAGTATCTTGGTACAGCTGTCTTGCTTAATTTTGTCGTATTTATAATAGCTGCTATTGGATTGGTTATTAAATATGATTATCTGCAGAGCCTCTTTATAACAGGAAATATCAAGCCTCATTTTTGGATGGTTTTATTTCTTGGAGTTATACTAATCAACCTTGTCAGTTATTTTTCTTTTTCGATACTGCTGTCTGCTCAGAAGGTAAAAACCTATGTATTGCTGACAACTCTTTCAACTTTGATTCTTGTAGTTTTGCTTTATGCTATTTCATTTTTTAAGAACTTCAGCATCGTATTATTGCTCTTGGGTGCGGGTCCGGCATTATTATTTTTTCTAAGCATATATATTGCCTTAAAAAATTTAACCTATAAGTTCAGATTCAATTTTACCCTGGATGCTATAAAAGATCTGAGTGGTTTTATACTTATGGCAGCTAGTATGGTACTGTTTGCAAGGGTTGTAGAGTTTGTGGTGAGGATCATTGCTTTTAATGAATTCAGTATATATGATACAGGCTTGTGGCAGGCTGTTGTTAAGTTTTCAGATTATTATGCTATCGCATGTACAAGCATCTTATCTGTTGCTTTTTATCCTAAAGCTTCGGAATTAATGCAAAAACAACTCGCCCTAAAAAAATTCGTCTGGCATGTGCTGATTATAGTAACTCCTTTTGCTGTCATCAGTCTGGCTTTCATTTATTTTTTTAAATCAGAAATTCTATATTATTTCTTTGATGAAAGTTTTGTGGCCGGGGCTTATTTGTTTGATTTTCAAGTAATCGGTGATTTGTTTAAAGTGTATTCTTTTGTATTGGCATTCTTGCTTTCCGCTCAGGCGAGAACCTGGATGTTTATTGGTATACAAGCTTTATCTGCAGCGGTTTATCTGCTTTCCATCTATTGGCTGATACCGATATTCGGACTCGAAGGATTTTCAATGGCGCATGCAGTACGCTTTTTGATCTATTTGCTCGTTCTGGTTTATATACAAAGAAAGCTTCTTTTCTCATGAATACTTTGCCATTGGTTTCAGTGATCTGTCTTTCATATAATCATGAAAGATTTATTGAAGAGGCACTTGAATCTTTATTTAATCAGAATTATGGCAATATTGAGGTGATCATAGTTGATGATGCAAGCGAAGATAAATCGTCCGAAGTAATAGAGAGAATGGTTGCAGAAAGGGCTGATGTGAAGTACTTCAGAAATGAAATAAATCTGGGAAACTGTAAATCATTTAACAAGGCATTTGCTGAGAGTAAAGGAAGTTATATCATAGATTTTGCCCTTGATGATATATTGAGCCCGGGCAGGGTTCAAAAACAGGTCAATTTATTTCAGCACCTTGGGGAAAGTTTTGGGGTGGTTCATTCTGATGCTGCCATTATTGATGAAGAGGGGAGTTTTTTAAGCAAATGGAGTGACAAACTGTTAAAGGTGGACAATGGATTGGTGTTTGAAGCAATATTGAGAAAAAGCTTTATTTGTCCTCCGACTATGATGATCAGGAGGGAAGTGCTGGTTTATCTTGGAGGGTATGATGAATCTCTTGCTTATGAAGATTTTGATTTTTGGGTTAGATCTTCTTTTAAGTTCAAATATTTTTATTCTCCTGATATCCTAACTAAGAAACGTTTGGTAAAAAATTCGTTGTCGACAAAAGGAGAACAAAAAGGAAATAACAGGATTCAGGAATCTACAGCAAGGGTTTGTGAAAAGGCAAACTGGCTGGTAAGAAATGACGCAGAAAAAAAAGTACTGAAAAAAAGGATATTATTTGAAATGCGTCATGCTTTACTGGTGCAGGCTTATGATGCTGTAAAGATTTATTATAAGATTTTGAAAGAAATGGAGGAGACTGGTTTAATTTCTTTTATCATGAGCAAGTTAGCAGAGATAAAAGTACCTACGTTTTTATTTTACAGACTTTATAAAAAGTTATGGTAAATCTATGGAAATGAAGAAGAGACTATTGGCTACAAAAGTATTAGTGATTTTAAGTTTGATCGCTTCTCTAAGTTCCCTGTTAACAGTGAGGATGGACTTGGGAGAGCCATATCCTTTTTTTCATTGGAAATTATTCAGTCAACCAACAGGATGGGATTTACAGGTTCATGAATACCGGCTTTACGGAAAAACCAATACAGGCGAATATATCAGAATAAAAAACGAACAGAGGAAAACTTTTTCAAGTGACGATATCAATTATTTGGTAAGTTATCTTATGCAGCTGTCAGATGAAAAAGCAAGGAATGAAAAGCTAAGAATTCTATGCAGATACATTGCTCCAGAGTTTAAGAGTTACAGAGTGGTGGAGGAGATATACAATCCTCTGGTAATAATGAATGACTTTGAAAATTATGAAAGAAAAGCTGTTGTCGAGATTAATTGATTTTTTTCGAATAGAGAGACATTCGCCTCACTATAATGACAGGGAAGAAAAGGAACTTGCCTTCAATTTCTTTTATGCAGATAGGTTTCTGAGAATTTTTACATTTTTCTGGTTATTCTACCAGGTCTATAATTATTTTCAGCTTCAGGATAGACCAAAGGAATTATTCATAAGGATGAATTATTTCTCCAAGTCATTCATATCTGAATTTCCATCGTCGGCTTATTTCTTTAGTATTATTATTGTTGCTTTAATTTCTAATAGTTTTTCTATTAAAAATTCAAGCTCTATATTGAATAAAGCTTTATTACTATTTTGCATAATGTGGTTCACTTGTCTGAAGTGGAGCTACGGCTTTGCATCACATGTAGGACATTTTTTTATACTTACTCATTTCTTTGGATTATTTATTCCAGCTAAATCAACAGATTCCCAAAATCAAGGAAGTCAAATATGTACTATCCGACTTTTCTATTTTGGATTAATGGTGACGTATACAATTTCTGGCATTTGGAAGCTTGGTGGATTGATCCAAAAGCTTGTTTTTAGCCCACATGTAATTCACTGGCTGCATCCTCAGGCGGCCTTAGTTAATGCTGTTTCAGGATATAGATTCTGGGATAATCAATTAGGGTCTTTGCTTCATGCTTATGACTATCCTATTATTTGGCAGATACTTTTTTTGTTAACGTTGTATCTTCAGATAATTAGTTTTGTTGCTTCGGTCCGTTTACCTTTATTTTATTGGATTGGCTTGGGAACTATCATCTTTCATATTCACAACATAGTGTTTATGAGAACAGAATTCTATGTGACGCCAATAATAATTACCATACTTTTTTTTCCATATCATCTGATATTAAAAAAGAAATCAACAGCTATTAAATATTTGAATTTTGAAATTCAAAAAAGTGGAGAAGGGAAGGAGTTTCAATACAAAAGGATTTATGAGAATGGAATATCTGATGAGTTTATAGGTTTCTATGCATTCCGAGAACAATGTAGGGATAGCAGAAAGTGGTATTATGGCTTTTTGTTTTTTCCCGGGATTTCTCTATTTGCTAATTTCTATTTGTTGTTAAAAAGTAAATTATTTTTTAACAGAAACTCATATTCACAATAATGTTTATCTTCGGCTATCTTCATTAGTAAGCATGCTTAAATAGCTTTCATACCTGGATAAAGCAATTTCACCCTTTTCTACCTGTTGGATGATGGTGCATCCTGGTTCATTGAAGTGCTTGCAGTTATGAAATCTGCAATGCCCCAGAAGGTCTCTCATTTCTGGGAAATAATGACTGATTTCTTCTTCCTCCATGTCAAAGATCCCAAGTTCTTTAATACCTGGAGTGTCGATAATGTAGGTATCAGGTTCCAGTTCGAACATTTCAGCAAAAGTAGTAGTGTGCTTACCTTTCAAGCTGAAATCGGAAATATCTCCGGTTTTAAGTTCGAGATCAGGAGCAATCAAATTTACAAGAGAAGATTTACCAACCCCTGAATGTCCGCTTATGAGGCTCTTTTTATTTTTCAGAATATTTTTAAAGTCTTCGATACCTTGCCCTGTCTGCACTGAAGTCAGAATACATGTGTATCCCAGGCTTTCATATGTGTTTATAAGATCCTGCTGATAAGCAAAGAGCGCTTCGTCGTATAAGTCAATTTTATTAAAGACCAAAACTGCTGGTATCCTGAACGCCTCGCAGGAAACAAGAAACCTGTCAATAAAACCCAAAGATGTTCTGGGAAGTACGAGCGTAACAACAAGGATACTCTGATCTATGTTGGCAGCAATCATGTGGCCATGTCCCGTCTTGTGGACTGACTTTCTGATCATGTAATTTTCTCTTGGATGAATTTTTTCAATGAGGACAGTACGTTCAGCTGTATTCTCAATGGAAAAATCTACATAATCCCCTACAGCAATGGGATTGGTTACTTTAAAATTTTTCAATTTGAATTTTCCGGGAAGCCTGCCTTTAAAGATCTCTTTTTGATCCGTTATTATTTCATACCATGATCCTGTGGATCTCATTATCATTCCTTGCATGTTCAGCCCTGGATTTTATCTTTAAATAAGAGAAGTCTTGTAGTTCTGTTTATTTGTTCAGTAATAAACCTGAATAACCAATGATTCTGTCAGTAGCGCCTTTATTGGCTTCTATAAAGTTTTTATTTTTATTGATGATTTCCTGATGAAGGTTTTGGTTATTCATTACTTTGAAAAAAGCATTTTCAAATTCTATAGCAGATGTTATTGAAAAAGCTCCTCCAATGTTTATCAGGTCCTTTGCTTCCTGAAACTTTCTATAGTTAGGACCAAAGAATAGTGGTAATCCGAAGGTTGCAGCTTCTAGTGTATTATGTAAACCTTTTCCGAATGCACCACCAATATATCCAAAATCACCATAGGCATAAACACCGGACAAAATACCTATACAATCAATTATCAACACTTCATAATCACTTACCTGTTCCTTGTCAGCCTTAGTATATCTTACACTTTTAAGTTTACAGCTTTGCATAAAATTATTGATCTCATGATCGTGAATTTCATGTGGTGCTATTATGAATTTTAATCCATTAATTCCTTTATTGATTAATGGCATTAATATTTCAATATCTTTTGGCCATGTGCTTCCAGCAATAAAAACTTTTGAGGTACCCTTAAACGATTCAACAATAGGAAGGGGGTGAAGTGATTTTCTGATTTCAAGAACTCTGTCAAAACGAGTGTCACCGGCAATCTCACCAGTATTAATATGATGTTCTGTAAGTAGATCCAAAGATTCTTTATTCTGGACAAAAATTTTGGAAAGCCTTTTAAGTATTGCCAGATAAAACTTACCATATGGTTTAAAGAATAGCTGGTCCTTCCTGAAAATTGTAGAAAATGAGATCACTGGGATTTCGGACTCATTCAGGTTATAGATATAATGATGCCAGAACTCATATTTAACAAAAAAAGCAATTTTAGGTCTCGTAATTTCAATAAAGAACTTTGCATTTGCATGAGTATCGAGCGGCAGGTATACAATAAAATCAGCTTTTGAATAATTTTTCCGGATCTCATAACCACTTGGAGAAAAGAAGGTGAGGAGAATTTTGTATCCCGGAAAATTTTCCCGGAAATTTTCAAGCACTGGCCTCGCCTGCTCAAATTCACCTAATGAAGCGCAATGAAACCAGGCAACCGGAGCTTTATTAGTGTCAAATTTACTTGCAAGGATTTCTTTCCACTTTTTCCTTCCTCTAAGCCATAATTTAGCTTTGGAATTAAATGGTGAAATACTGATAATGAGCAGATAGTAGAGATAAATTCCGGCGTTATAGAATATAATCATCAAGGATATCTAAAATGACTACAAGTCATCTTCTAAGTGAAATTTTTTATTTATTTTAGGAGGTTAAAATTAACGAAAAAAGACGAATCTAATTACCATAAAGGTTTATTATGAATAAAGAAAAAGTCAGCTATAAAGATGCCCTCAATCTTGCTGTCATTGTTGCCGCTTTAGGCTATTTTGTAGATGTTTATGACCTTGTTTTATTCCTTATAGTAGGATTAAAAAGCCTGGAAGACCTGAAAATTCCGGGGGAACCGGTAAAAAATTTCCAATTTCTGCTGAATGTTCAGATGATTGGCATGCTGATAGGTGGAATATTCTGGGGAGTTCTCGGGGATAAGAAAGGCCGTCTTTCAGTACTTTTTGGATCTATATTGCTGTATTCCCTTGCAAACCTTGCGAACGGAATGGTGGCTCAAATAAGCGTATTCACAGGTTTATCTCCAATGGATACTTATGCAATTCTACGATTTTTAGCCGGTCTGGGACTGGCGGGAGAGCTTGGAGCTGGTATCACACTTGTTTCCGAAACAATGCCAAAAGAAACCCGAGGGTATGGCACAATGATTATAGCATCCGTTGGTGTTACAGGCGCAGTAGTTGCAGCATTGGTAGGCAAAATAGGATGGGAGTTATCATATTTTATCGGTGGTGGACTAGGTATATCCCTTCTCTTGCTTCGTATCGGAGTTTTTGAATCGGGCATGTTTCAGGGCCTGACAGAAAAGAAAGTGAAGCAAGGTGAGTTTATGATGCTATTTCAAAATAAAGAAAGAGCTCTTAAATATTTAAACTGCATCTTAATCGGATTGCCAGTATGGTTTATTATAGGAATTCTAGTAGGTCGTGCAGGATTGATTGCAAAAGAACTTGGAGTGCAAGGGAAGATAGAGCAGGGCTATGCAGTAATGCTTTGCTACGGAGGGTTGGTTTTTGGCGATCTGTGCAGTGGGATGATGAGTCAGGCTTTGAAAAGCAGAAAAAAAGTATTTTACTTTTTTTACTTGCTATCAACACTGATTATTATCTTTTACCTAAGGCAATTTAATGTGCCAGTGGCTACATTTTACTTGTTTATCTTCAGCTTAGGATTTTCAGTGGGCTTCTGGGCAATCTTTGTAACTGTGGCTTCTGAGCAATTTGGTACAAATATTCGTGCTACTGTTACTACGACAGTTCCGAATTTTGTCAGAGGTTCTCTTGTACCTATTTCTATTCTGTTTGACTATCTGCTGGAAAAGGAATTAGGATTGATTAATACGAGCTATATAGTAACGGCAGTAATAGTAGTGATATCGTTGATAGCTTTGTATAACCTTGATGAGACTTTCGGAAAGGACCTTGATTATCTTGAAGAGGAAGGAAGCGGAAAGCTTAAAGCTGAAAGCGTAAAGAGTGTTAACAGTTGAAAAGTTATTTGGCAATGAGGTAGCTTTATATTTTATAGAAAAAGCCCTGCAAATATGAATTTGCAGGGCTTTTTTACTTTCAGCTTTTCGCTTTTAGCTTAAATTAGTGTTTTGCCAAATAATCAGCAACACCTTCTCTCGAAGCTTTCATCGCATCTTTACCTTCTTCCCAGTTAGCTGGACAAACCTCACCATACTTTTCATTGTGACGAAGTGCATCAACAATTCTGATAGCCTCATCAATGCTTCTTCCTAGAGGAAGGTCGTTTACAAGTTCGTGTCTTACTATACCATTTTTATCAATTAGGAAAGTAGCTCTGTAAGCGATTGGAATACCTTTAAATTCCATCATTCCTTCTTCGTTGTACTCATATTCACCAGCAAGTACACCATAGTTTAATGAAATTGTCTTAGCTACGTCTGCAACGATAGGGTAAGTTACGCCCTGAATACCACCTTGTGCTTTAGGAGTTGTAAGCCAAGCCAGGTGTGAGTTTTCAGTATCTGTAGAGCATCCGACAACAGCTACATTTCTTTTGTCAAATTCTGCAAGCTTTTCCTGAAACGCAAGGATTTCAGTAGGGCATACAAATGTGAAGTCTTTTGGATAAAAGAAAAAGATAACATCTCTTTTTCCTAAATACTGCTGAAGACTGAAACTTTCAACAATTTCTTCTCCGTTAATTACTGCCGGAGCATTGAATACAGGAGCTTTTCTTCCTACTAATGCCATGATTATTTCTAAAGTTTTAGGTTAATATTAGTTAATTTGATTTTCTGTCATGTCAATTTTTTCTCCATGAATCTGGAGCTTAAAATCTTTAATTTTTAAATTCGGGAGGCTTTTCTTGTTAAAAAAAGCAATAATCATATCCTGCAACTCTGAATCATAAAAGTCAACTATTTCTTTTGTATCAGTATAATAGATATGATGATGTGAATTTAAATTAGCATCATATCTGTAACTGCCGGTTTCGGAAAGGACTTTCTCTGCAAGTCCCGTTTGGACAAATGTATCAAGTGTTTTGTATACTGTGCCTAAAGAAATGCTGGGATTATTGATTTTTAGTTTTTCAAAAAGAAGCTCTGCAGTAGGATGCTCAAAAGAATTAAACAGCAGATGATAAATCACAATTCTTTGATGTGTGGCTTTTAATCCTTTGCTGATTAGTAATTCTTTTATTTCAGAAAAACTTTTTTCCATGTTCCCTCCATTCTTTTAAATAAGAATAATTCCTATTTGAGAATTTTTAGAAAGACAAAAATAGACGGATTATAAGAAAAATCAAATCGTAGATAAACAGGAAGGGGATAAAACTAAAAAAAGCCCTGGTGAAAGGGCTTTTCCTAGAAGAAATTAAACAGGTTATGAATAAAATTATTAAGTGTATTCTGAATATTAATACAGAAACGTTACAAAATGTAACCAATTACTCTAAAAAAAGATTCATAAAAAAACCTCTGCGAGAGAGGTTTTTGGGAAATTCTTTAAATATTTTAAATGATTGTTAAAATTTTACTTTTTTTAGTAAGTGTTGAGTCATGGCTAACTTTTCCATTTCAACTTTTTTATCTGCTAATTGTGAGGTGTCCATTTTTTTGTGAAGAATAGAAATACCCAGAAGCACAAAGAGACAAAATATTTTTAACAGAAATCTCAAATTTGACATAACCTCTATTTAGGCCTTACAGAATTTTAATTTTAATACCTGAAAATAATAAAAGGTAACTTAAAAAAGAGTTTTTATTAATTTTCTCATACTAAATTTAGTGAAAAGTGTCTAAAATTATTAATAAATTTCAATTTATTCGATAAATAGTGTTATTATTTATTTACCCATATTTATAATTTACTGATAATGAAGAAAATTTTATTTGTCTGTTTGGGAAACATTTGCAGATCCCCAATGGCAGAAGGTGTTTTTAAGAAAGTTATTGAAAATAAGGGTGTAACTCATCAATTTTATTGTGATTCTGCCGGGACTTCTGCCTATCATATTGGCGCTCTGCCCGATGAGCGAATGCGGGCTACAGCTCAAGAACGAGGTATTATCTTAGATCATTGTGCAAGACAAATTACAGTAAAAGATTTTGATGACTTTGATTATATCCTTGCTATGGATACTTCTAATTTCAATAATATAAAAAGTCTTACCAAGGACAAATCCAAGCAAGATAAGGTCTTTATGATGAGAGCTTTTGATTCGGATAAATGCACAATGGATGTCCCTGACCCATACTATGGAGGAATGTCAGGATTTGAAGAGGTGTATGAAATACTCTGGAGATGTTGCAATAATTTTTACAACTATATTTCAGAAAATCAAAAAATCTAAAAGCTGGAATGGACGTTCTTGTTAATCTTTTAAAAGAAGGTATTCTGGAAGATATAAATTCAATTGTACCTGTCGGAGGTGGAAGTATTAATGATACTTATAAAGTAAAAACTTCCGATAAGATATATTTTGTAAAGGTTAACAGAAATGTCCCAGATGATTTTTTTGAAAAGGAAGCGGAAGGCTTGACATTATTATTAAAGGCAGGCAAAATAAGGACCCCTGAAGTAATTTTCATTGGCCGGAATTTATTGGTAATGGAGTTTATTGAAAGGGGAAGGGAATCTAAAGAATTTTGGAATAGTTTGGGGTGTCGCCTTGCTGACATTCATAAAGTTACTGCTTCTTCATTCGGATTAGATAATCACAACTATATAGGTAGTCTTGAACAGCACAATGGTTGGTACAACAATTGGCCTGAATTTTTTGTAGAACGAAGGCTTTTTCCATTAGCTCATCGTGCTCTGACAAGTGGAAGGCTTGAAAGAAGGGGAGTGGAGCTGATTGAACAACTTTCAAAGAAAATTAATGAGCTTTTAGTTCATGAAAAGCCATCATTACTGCATGGAGATCTCTGGAGTGGTAATGTAATGGCAGACTTGTCACAAGAGCCTGTACTCGTAGATCCTGCAGTATATTTTGGAAACAGGGAAATTGAAATTGCCTTTACGACCTTGTTTGGTGGTTTTGATTCCTCATTTTATGAATCTTACCGTGAATCATATCCATTGGAGGAAAACTTTGATAAACGAATAGATCTATATAATCTCTATCCATTACTGGTTCATGCAAATTTATTTGGTGGTGGGTATTCCAATTCAGTGATGACTATCCTCAGAAGATTTGCCTGAATATTTTTGTCTAATCTGAATTCTTTGAATCTGCCTTTCTACCATTTTTTGAGCAAGAGTAAAACAAAGTTCTTCTCCGGCTTTTTCCTTAAACGCTGCTTTCACAATATTTTCATTTACATCAAGTCTGTAAAGAATCTGAAATAGCTTCTCGGGCTGACTTTGTAAAAGTTGAGCAATAGCTTTGCTCAGTATCGCAATAAGAGCATCGAGCGAGCTATTTAAATCATTTGGAGTTGAAAGGCCAAACTCCTGTCTCAGACTAATTCCTGCAAGGTGCTCAATTTCTTCTTTGTTGTCTGGCATATATAAGGAAAGGTATAAGGACCAAATCTGCTTGCAAATAAGTAATTACTTTTGAATATTTATCCCCACATTGTATTATGAAAAAAGCAATTATTCCTTTTTGGGCTTTAACTGCCTTATTCTTTTTAAGTTATAATACTTATGCTCAATCAATCAGTGGCAAACTTATCGGAGGCATTAACGCCGGTCAGGTGGATGGCGATGATTATTCAGGCTTTGATAAACCAGGACTGATACTAGGAGCAGCAGTAGCATTTCCTTTATCTAAAAAGATATTTCTGCAGCCAGAGGTATTCTATTCTCAGAAAGGCGCAAAGAACAGTGAGAATAACCCTGCGTATTTCAGATGGAGATTAAATTATATCGAAACTCCTGTTGTCTTTCATTTTAGAATTGTGAAAAGATTTGGAATAGATGCCGGAATCTCCCCCAATTTTTTATTAGAGTCCAAAATGGATTTAGGTACTGGATATGATGATAATACAAAGGATTTTGATAAGGTCAATCTATGTTTCCTAGGTGGTTTAGAATTCAGAATTGTACGTGGACTCGATTTAAATTTACGCTATTCAAGATCTGTTATGCCTATCAATTCTAAAGAGGGCTCTTCGTATAGCCGCAAATTTTATACAAGTACTTTGTCATTGTCTCTCAGACTGACCTTGAATAAAGTTGAATGAAGCTGAATGCTTAAGGCTGAAAGCTAAAAGCTAAAAGTAAAAAGGTTAGGGGGGAGCTTCATTTACTTTGAAAAGGCACAAAAAAAACCGGAAGTAATTCCGGTTTTTTTATTTATGATTTTTTGGCTGCTGCCTTGGCTTTAGGTTTTGCCTCTTTTTCTTCTTTGTCAGCGGCTTTTTCTTTAGCGGCTTTAGCTTTAGGCTTAGCTGCTTTTACTGATTCTGTGTCTTCTTTCGCTTCTGATGTTTCCGCAGAAGTAGTCTCGGATGAAGATGCTGCAGTAAATCTCTCAGGAAAATAAGTTGAAATAGTTGTGTACCATACAACTAATTTTTTCATATCTGATTGGTATACTTTTTCTTTGTCGTAATCAGGAACAACTGACTCTACAAATTTTTGCAATTCTAGAGGAGTAGATTTACCAGAAACAGCAATAGTGTGCCCGAATTTTTCAAAAATTCTTGAAAATACGTCCTCTAAAGGAAGAGAAGCTTCTTTGCCGTCTGTATAAATTGAAATTTCTTTTAAAAGAGAAACTCTGGTGTTAGCATTGGCAATGAATTTAGTTTTTTGCTCATCAATACTTTCCAGGATTACACCATTCCTCGTAGGTTTTAAAACTTTGTAAAGACCACTTTTTCCCGAAACTGCTGCAATATCTTTTAAATCCATTTTAAATTAAATAAGGTTAAAAATCTATAGTTTGAAATATATAGGAATACTAGTTTGAATTTTATATCCTGGAGCTTTGAATTTCAATAGCTTTGCTACCCTTAGTGCTTCCTGGCCGCAACCTCCTCCGATATTTTTTACTATTGTAGGACTATAAATAGTCCCGTCTTCATTAAGGATGAAATTGATAATACACTCTCCTGAAATTCTGTTTTTCTTTGCAAGAATAGGGTATACCTTATGTTTATCAATGAAGGCATACATAGAATCTTGTCCTCCTGGATAAAATTCTGCTGCTGGTATTACTTTTCCACTTTGAGCAAAAATCACAAAGTTGATTCCAAGGAAAAGAAGGGACGATAAAATGAGTTTTTTCATATTTTTACTCGAAATTATATTAAAAGCATTCGCAAAAATACTTTGAATTATTTACTAACCAAATTTTAATTTTTCTGTTCTTCGAAATTTTTTACCAGGCTATCCAGATAATTGAGCACTTCTTCTTTGCCAAAACCTGTTTCGGATGAAGTAACGAAGATTGGTGGTAATTCTTGCCAGGTTTTTAACATCTCATTCTCAAACTTTACTAAGTTACTGCTTGCCTGTGTTCTGGAAAGCTTATCGTATTTTGTAAATATAAGTGAGAAGGGGATTCCATTTCCCCCTAACCAATTAATGAATTCAATATCAATAGCTTGAGGTTCGAGCCGATTGTCAATCAAGACAAATACACAAAATAAATTTTCTCTTAAAGTAAGGTAATCTTTAACCATTTTTTCCCACTTGGCTTTGGATTCTTTGCTTACCTTGGCCCATCCATAGCCCGGCAAGTCGACCAGATACCATTTTTCATTGATAATAAAATGGTTGATCAATTGTGTCTTACCTGGTTTCGCACTGGTTTTTGCCAATCCTTTTTGTCCGGTAAGCATATTTATCAGAGATGATTTACCAACATTAGACCTACCGATAAATGCAAATTCACATTTATCTGGCAGTGGGCAATCTTTGTAACTGGTTTTACTCTGAACAAAATCAGCCTTTTTTATTATCATAACTATACCTTTCGTTGCGGATTTCGCCCGTTGAAATTTCTAAAAGAAAAGCAAAATTAAGAGAAATGACTTAATATAACATAGCGTATTCTAAGAATTACTCTTTAGGAAATACAAAACCAATTTTAATGCTAAGCCGTATTGAACCGATTGGAATAATTTCTCAAAATAGTTCTTGATTGAAAAAAATATTTTAAATTGACTTTAAGGTAGAAAAAATATTATCAAATTAAGAAGTAGTGATAGAGAACTCTCATATATTCTAAATCACTTCGTTATTATCCTGCCTGATCCACGCTTAAGTTTATCAAATATGAGAAAATCGTATCTCCTGGTCCTGTTTCTGATTTGTTCCTTTGCCGGAATGGCTCAACCTAATATCAAAAAATCTCTAAAAAAGGCTAATTATTACTACGATGAACACAAATATAAGGAAGCAATTGCTGCTTACCTTGAGGTGCTTGATCTCGAAAAAAATAATGCAGAAGCCAATTTTAAGCTTGGAGTTTCTTATTTGAATACTATTCACCACACCAAATCTCTGCCTTATCTGACAAAAGCCTATGAAGTAAATCCTGATATTGACCCTAAAATCCTTCAACTTTTGGGTAAATCATATCAATACAATCACCGGTTTGAAGAAGCATTAAAATATTTTCAGGATTACAAAGCAAAAATTGATAAGAAGGATTTAGAAGAGATCAAAAAAACGGATAGGAAAATTTTCGAATGCGAAAACGGTGCTGTTTATGTTAAAAATCCAGTTAAAGCTAAGATTGAAAACATGGGACCGGTAATTAATACCAAGTTTATAGACCATGGCCCTGTCATATCTGCTGATGAATCTGTACTCGTATTTACCAGCAGAAGGGAAGGGGGGACTGGAGAAGCTCTTGATGAACAAGGATTACTTTTTGAAGACATCTATATTTCCTATAATAAAAACGGTCAATGGACTGCTCCTCAGAATATTGGAAAACCAATCAATTCTGAAGTGCACGATGCCAGTATAGCGATCTCTCCGGACGGAAGTCAGATATTTGTATACAGAGATAGTGATGATAGTAAGGGAGATATATTCTTATCTACATTGCAAGAAGGTAAATGGTCTAAACCTCAGGATCTTGGTAAAAACATCAATACCAAAGCGGATGAAAAATCGATATCTATGACTGCAGATGGCAATACTATTTATTTCACAAGTGATAGAGAAGGTGGATTGGGAGGTCTTGATATATACATGAGCAAAAAGGATAAAAAAGGAAAGTGGGGAGTAGCTGTAAATTTGGGAAAGACCATCAACACTGAATATGACGATGATGCTCCTTTTATCCACCCTGATGGAAAGACTCTTTATTTTAGCTCAAAAGGTCACGCTGGCATGGGCTGGTATGACATATATAAATCCACTCTGAAAACGGATGGAACATGGTCTGCTCCCGAAAACCTGGGTTATCCTATCAATACTGCTGACGACGATATATACTTTGTGCTTTCAGCAGACAATAAACATGGTTACTATGCAAGTGAAAGAGAAGGTGGTGAAGGAGAGACAGATGTATATATGATTAGCATGCCAAAACCTGAGGCACTTGCGGATGTTTCAGGAAAAAGCGTTACTGAGAATAAAGAGCCAGGAAAGAAAAAACTTGTACCAATAGCAAAAGTAGAAGCTTTTAACCCGATTACCATTTTAAAAGGCACAGTTACAGATGCACTCACCAAAGCCCCACTTGAAAGTAAATTGTTGATCATTGATAATGAAAAAAATGAAGTTATTCATGAAGTAACGACCAATAGTCTAACTGGCGGCTATCTTGTTATTCTTCCTTCAGGAAAGAACTATGGAATTGCAGTTGAAAAGAAAGACTATTTATTCCATTCTGAAAATTTTGATATACCGGCAAGTACAAACTATCAGGAAATTGTGAAGGATGTGGAACTCAAGAAGGTTGCTGTTGGAACAAAGATCGTCTTAAGAAACATATTTTTTGATTTTGATAAAGCAACTTTAAGACCAGCTTCAACTGCTGAATTAGAAAGATTGTATGATTTACTTGTTCAAGTGCCCAATTTAAAAATAGAAATCTCTGGACACACTGATAATAAAGGCTCTGCAGATTATAACAAAAATCTTTCCCAAAAAAGAGCACAAGCTGTGGTAGACTATCTTATCAAAAAGGGAATTGATCCTGCAAGATTGAAATATGCCGGATATGGATTTGACAGGCCAATGGAAACCAATGACACCGAGGAAGGCCGTCAGCTCAACAGAAGAACAGAATTTGAAATCATCGGAAACTGATTAGGTTTTAATTACCTATCTTGCATTTACTATTTAGGCAGGATAAGTATATAAGATGAAATGAAAAAGCTTGTTTTTTTTATAATATGTCTTTTATTCTCTTTGATGGCAAGCATTTCAGTGCAAGCTCAGGGAGAGAAAAAACTTATTAAAGAAGCAGAAGCCGCATTGGTTCAAAAAGATAGGAATAAAGCACTCGAATTATATCTCAAAGCTTGGGAAATAAATCCCAATAAGTCTGAGGTCAATTATAAAATCGGAATCTTATATCTGGAAAGCAATTTTAAGTTTAAGGCATTGCCTTATCTGGAAAAGGCGTCAGTATTGGGACTTTCTTCTGATTACCAAATCAATAAATATCTTGGAATTGCCAATCAGCTCAATCACAATTTTGAAAAGGCAATAGAAAATTATCAGAATTATAAGGCTTCTATAGCAGATAAAGAAGAGATCAAAAAAGTTGACCGCAGAATTTATGAATGCAAGAATGGACTCGAGTTTATCTCAAATCCTGTTCCTGTGAAAATTGATAATTTAGGACCAGTTATCAATTCGTCCTTCCCCGAATATGCTCCTGTTATTTCAGCGGATGATTCTCTCCTTATATTTACTTCAAGACGACAAGGTTCTACTGGCGGCACAATGGATCAGTCGGGAATGTATTTCGAGGATTTGTATTCTAGCAAAAAAACAGAAGGAGGCTGGAGTACACCTCAAAATTTAGGTTTTCCGGTAAATTCCAGCTCACACGAGGCCTCTGTAGGAATCTCTCCTGACGGAAATCAATTATTTATTTATAAAGATAATGGAAACGGAGATATCTATGCTTGCAGTTTTTCTGAAGAGCACAAATGGTCAAAACCTGTTTCTGTAGGAAGTGAAGTAAATTCTGCAAAATATTTTGAGAATGGAGCTTGTCTTTCTTTTGATGGAAAGAAATTCTTCTTTGCAAGCAATCGCGAAGGGGGAGCAGGGGGAAATGATATTTGGGTGGTAGAAAAACAAGATAATGGAAGTTGGAGTAAGCCCTCTAATCTTGGTCTTCCCATTAACACAGACGCAGATGAAGAAAGTCCTTTTATGGATCTGGATGGAAAGACACTTTATTTCAGCTCACGATCACATAAGGGTATGGGTGGTTTTGATATATTCAAATCAGTTTTCAGTGAAGAATCGAAAAAATGGTCAATACCTGAAAATCTCGGATACCCAATAAACTCAGCTGATAATGATCTTTACTTTATCCTATCCGGAGATGGCAGACATGGATATTATGCATCGGTAAAAGCAGGAGGCTATGGAGACAAAGACATTTACCGAATCTCAATGCCTCCAAGATCCGACTTTCAGGACCTTCAGGCAAGATTACAAATGATTAGGGAAAAGAAATATTTATCAAATCAATCTGTTGTCAAGCCCCAATCTTATACATTTTCCGGAAAGGTAATGGATCCTGGAACCAGTAAACCAATATCCAATGCATTGGTGCAGTTAAAAGATAATAAAGGGAATGTTATCAATGAAATAACCAGTAAGCCAGATGGAGATTATCATTTTAAAATAATGGTTGATTCTGTAAATACTTATTTGCTTACAGCTTATGCAAAAGGTTATGGTCCTTTTTTGAAAGATGTTGAAATATCTAAAGACAGGAAAGGAGTCAATAGTCAGGTGAATGATATAAATTTGAAAAAACTGAATTTGGGTGAAAGATTTGTCCTCAGAAATATTTATTTTGATTTTGATAAATCTGAATTAAAACCTGAATCTAAAACAGATCTGGAAAATTTAATTATACTTTTGAATGACAATCCTTCTGTAAGGATAGAAATTGGTGGGTATACAGATAGTAAAGGAGAGAAGGAGTATAATCAGAATTTATCTCAGAAAAGAGCAGAGGCAGTGTTGAACTATCTGGTATCAAGAGGTATCTCTAAAAAGCGACTGATAGCAAAAGGATATGGTGAAAGCACATCTGTCAATAATGGTCAGCCTGTAAAGCAAGAAGAAATAAGCAGAAGAACAGAGTTTGTAATCATAGATAAGTAATAATACCGTAATTTATAAGAGTAAATAATACTATGAAGTTGAATGTCAGATTTTTTTTAATTCTGGTAATGGCTCTTGGGCTCTTTGCTCAGGCAAATAGTCAGGATGTCTCGGATGATTTGAGGGAAGGGAATCGCCTTTTGAAGCAAGAACATTACAGAAATGCTTTGCCTTTTTTTGAAAAGATTCTGACTAAAGAGCCTAAAAATACTAAAGCATTGTTTGGTGCAGCTGTCTGTTATTTGCACAGATATTCCAAAGAAAAAGCGCTGACATACATAGAAAAAGTTTATGCTTTGGATTCTACGGTAGATAAACATATTCATTTCTGGATGGGGAGAGTATATCATCAAAACTACATGTTTGATAAAGCTCTTGAACAATATAACATTTACCAGTCCAATCTATCAAAAAAAGATCTCCGTCAGAAAGATCTTGCAAAATATATCAATCAGGTAAATACAGCGAAAGAATTTGTAAAAAATAACCAGAATTATCTGGTTTCAAATTTGGGCCCTGTTATTAATAGCTCCTATTCGGAGCACAGCCCTGTTACCTCAATGGATGACAAATTACTTTTATTTACCTCAAGAAGGTCAAATGAAACTAGTAAAGAAGATCTGGATGGTGAACCTTTTGAAGATATCTTTCAGTCAAAGAAACTTGATGGAGGTAAATGGTCTGAACCTCAGAAAATTCAGCTGAATTCAGGTGGACATGATGCTTCGATTCAGCTGTTTGATAATGATACCAAGCTGCTTGTGTATAAATTTACAAAAGGTGGAGATATCTATTATACTGAAAGAAATGGAGACAAATGGGGAGATCTCAAACCTTTTGCAGGGATTAATTCCAGAGATTTTGAAGCAGATGCATTCATTTCTGCCGATGGTAAAACTGCCTACTTTGCTACCAACCACTACAAAAGAAATGGAGATCTTGATATTTACTATGTAAAGAAAAATGCGGACGGTTCATGGGGCGACCCCGCTGAACTCAGGGGTGGAATCAACAGTGATGAAGATGAGGATGCTCCTTTTATTACACCTGATGGAAAGACTCTTTATTTTAGTTCCAGAGGGCATAAAAACATGGGAGGGTATGATGTATTCAAATCTGTACTTGGTGATAGCGGTAAATGGTCTGAACCGGAAAATATGGGCTATCCGATCAATACACCGGATGATGATGTGTACTTTTATCTTTCATCCATATCTAAGAAGTCATACATATCCTCATACCGCGAAGGTGGATTTGGAGAAAAGGATATCTATGAAATTTCATATATACCATCAGTAAAAATCAATGGTACCGTTACAGAAGATCGGACAGGCAAAAAAGTAAATAACCTTCAGATTTTATTTGTCTCCACAAGAAATACAACCAAACCTGTAAATGAATCTACAAATACTCAGGATGGCAGATATTCAGCAACACTTACAGCGTATAATTCATATAGAATAAAGCTTATTGACGGAAAGGATACATTACTGACTCAAGAGTTGGATATTCCTTTTACTGCAGATGAAAACATGACAATAACCAGGGATTTCGTCATTCCATTTATTCAGAAAGATTCTGAGGTAGCTATTAAATTGCCTGAGAAGTTTTACTCTGGAAAATTTCTTTTAAGAGACATACATTTTGAAACAGGGAAATCAGTTTTAAGTACCCTAAATCAAAATGAACTGGACAAGGCAGCAGAGATCTTAAAGAAAAATCCTGAGGCAAAACTTAAAATAAAAGGATCTGTACAAACTAATGAAAACCCTACGCTCGCCCAAGAAAGAAGTAAGAGCGTTTCTGAATACTTGAAAGGCAGAGGTGTGTCTGCGACACAGCTGGAAGTGGTTGATGGTTTTACAGATGGCAGTATTGTCGGTCTTGAAAGCAATTTTAAAGGTACACCTACCATGGAATTTGACAAGAGTATCATTAACTCAGCAGCTGTAGGAGCATCCTTTATATTAAGGAATGTTCACTTTGAAACTGCTAAATGGGATTTGAATGAAGTATCCAGAGACGAGCTTGACCTGTTGATCAGTATTTTGAAAGAAAATCCAACATTAAATATTGAGATAGGTGGATATACTGATAATCTTGGAGAAGATGCTGCCAATCAGATCTTGTCAGAAAAAAGAGCTAAATCAGTTGAAGAATATCTACTTAATAATGGCATAGATAAAAGCCACTTGTCAGTGGTCGGATATGGAGAAGCAAGTCCTCTGGCACCAAACGATTCAGAGGAGGGGAGGGTGCTAAACAGAAGGACAGAGATCAGGATTTTGGGGAAGTAAATTCCAATCTGAAAAGTTTATAAAGGCTAAACCATTCGGTTTAGCCTTTTTTTATTTATTTTGCGCAAAATTTTGACTGATGGTATTACCTTATAAGGACGATTTAAGCAAAGGCAAAAAGGAGCAGGTTTCTCAGATGTTCGATAATATTGCGCCTAAATATGACCTGTTAAACAGGGTTTTAAGTGCAGGAATCGATATCAGATGGAGAAAAAAAGCTATCAGTAAATTAAAAGCAAATCAACCCAAACTGATACTGGACATCGCAACGGGAACAGGAGATCTGGCTATTGAAGCTCTTAGCCTTGACCCTGAAAGGATTATCGGTATTGATATTTCTGAGGGTATGCTTGCTGTTGGAAAAGAAAAAATTGCCAAACTTGGCCTTTCCGGTAAAATATTGCTTCAACAAGGAGATTCGGAAAATATTATATTTCCGGACAATTATTTTGACGCTGTTACCGTTGCCTTTGGTGTAAGGAACTTCGAAAATCTGGAAAAAGGTCTTGGTGAAATTTTCAGAGTGCTGAAACCGGGAGGCGAAGTAATGATACTGGAATTTTCTCAACCAGAGAGTTTTCCATTTAAACAATTGTATTCTTTTTATAGTAAACAAATTCTTCCTCTCATCGGAAGACTGGTATCAAGAGACAAGGCTGCGTATACATATCTTCCTGAATCAGTTAAGAAGTTTCCTTATGGAAAAGAGTTTGTCGGTATTTTAAACAGAATTGGATTTAAATCAGCAACATGTCAATCTTTAAGTTTAGGAATAGCCTCAATTTACGTGGCAAAAAAACAATAGCTCTATTTTTTTGTTTATTCACCCTGAGCAAGTCTTTCGGTCAGTTTACGGCAAATACCAATTTGCCTTACTATGATGATAAACTTTTGCACTATGGATTTTTCCTTGCTGCCGGTTTTACCAAGTTTGATGTGGTACATTCCGACTATTATTTTCAGCTGGATTCCATTACACAGGCAGCTCCTGGAAATAACGGAGCCCTAACAATAGGATTTATTGTTAATTTAAAATTGCATGATCACTGGGATTTAAGACTTTTACCTAATTTTTCTCTGTACACAAGGAATGTGGCATATGAATTCAGGAACAAGTACAAATCAGATCAGATTACCGAATCTTCGTACATTAACTTACCACTTCTTGTGAAATTCAAGTCACAAAGAAGAAAAAATGCCAGAATGTACATACTCGGAGGGATAAACCCAGGTATAGAGGCAGGGGCAAAGAAAAAAGAAAAGAAAGAAACGGATCTTCGGGTTCAGAACACAGATTTGAGAATAGATTATGGATTTGGTTTTGACATTTATTATCCGCTGTTTAAATTTTCACCGGAATTAAGATTCTCTCATGGTATAAAGAATATGTTGATCCATGACGACAATATTTATAGTAAAAGTTTAAAAAAGGTATTTACTCATACGGTTACTTTATATCTTAATTTTGAATAAATAATGTTAAATATTCTTGAAATTGTACTATAATAGGTGTTATTACACTGAAATTTAATTACTTCTGGAAATATGTAATTTTTCTAATTTAAAATTTATACAAGAGCTAAAATATTATTTCAAACTATTGTTATTGTCAGGCTTTTATTATTACATTTGTATAGTTTGATAATAAAAAATTAAACTTAATCTAAAAAAAATTCAATTAAACTTAATTCTATGAAAAAACTATTACTTTCAGGACTTTTAGTTGCAAGTCTTTTTTCTGCGAAAGCACAAACTATCACTGGTGCTACTGATAATTTCAACACTGTTAAAGAAGTTGGAGATATCAATGGTGGTGTTTACTGGTTTAAAGATGATGCATATCCAGATAGCTATACTTTAACAAGAACTGGTTCTGCATTAGAAATTGCTGTTAACAAGGCGGCTGGAGAATATTCAGTAATCGGAATCGGTTTTGGTGATTCTAATGGCGAAGAAGCAGGTGGAGTACCTACAACACTTGATATCTCTGAAAATCCAATCTTTTCTCTTAATGCAGTAGCTACGGAAGCAACTACTGTTGATCTTCAGTTAGAGGATTTAGACGGAACAAAAATTGAATTAGCTGCTCAGAATAACGCAGAAGGAGGAGCTCCTAAATTAACTATGTATGTTGGTACAACTGCTGAAACTTTTACGTTTGATTTAGAAGGTGCAAGAGTTGTTGCAAACTGGAATTGTACTCCTGAGCTATATCCTGCTGATTGTCCTACTGTAGATACAGAGGCAGACTTTGATTATACTAAAGTTGCTAAAATTGTATTCTTAATTGCTGGTGGACAAGAGTATGTTGGAACAGTTACTTTTGATGATTTCAAAATCGGTGGTGGAGCATATGTTCTTTCAACAACTTCTGCAAAAGGAGCTATCTCTTCTTCTAAACTTTATCCAAACCCTGCAACTGAGTCAGCTTCTATCGAGCTTTCTCTAAAAGAGTCTTCTGATGTTAAAGTAACTCTTTCTGACCTAATGGGTAGAGAAGTTGCAGTTATCGCTAACGAAAACAATGTTGCTGTTAACAAATCTTTCAGCACTTCAAACCTTGCAAAAGGAATGTATACTGTAAATTACTTCATCAACGGATCTCCTGCAAAAGCAGAACTTCTAATGGTTAAATAATTTCAGATCACATAAATCTGATTATAAAAAAGCTCCCCGATTTTCGGGGAGCTTTTTTTATTGTTGCAATTCTTTTAACACCTGCTCATTAATCTCATGTCTTCCATTAAAAATGATCACTTTTAAATTCTCAAACTTAGAACCAAGTAATTCAATTTCCTTTATATGCCCTTCTTTTAAAAGTGGATCTCTGTCACCATAAACAATATAAACTTCCTTTTCCTGAAAGGTTTCCATACTAAACTGAAAGGCAATATTCAGATCCGGGGGAAAGATACCGGCCCAAAATACCAGCTTATCAAAGTTGTTTTTTTTACTCACTGCCTATCTGCATACCATTGCTACATTTTGTTTAAAGCTCAATATGAGAAGTTTAAATTGGTTTGCAGGATAACTTTTCATATGGTATTGTGACCAGCGACCAACACATTTTAATGATTGATAATCAGTTCGAAAGAGCAGCCATCTTGGGAACTCATAGTGCTGGTTGCTCTCACTCTAAAAAACATGAATCTAAAAAGAATGGAAAAAAAAGTGGCTGCCTTTTGAGACAGCCACTTTAAATCTATTTCCCTTAAGGAGTTTTGAGATCAGTATTTAACAACCTTTTTGAATTGTTTGCTTTGGTTAGAGTTTATGATGAATACATAGGATCCAGCTTTTAATTTTGAAAGATCAATATTGAAAGCTTCATTATTTCCAACATGTTTATCTGTTTTTAAAACTTCTTCTCCCATATTGTTAAATACCTGAATCTGAATATCTCCTTCTTGTTGAGACAACACAGAAACATAATCTGATGCAGGATTGGGATATAAAGTAAACCCATTAGCTGCTTCATTTACCAGACTTTTCCCTTCCTCATGAAATACATAGTTACTCTCTCTGGTTAAACTTCTGCCAGGATCACAGCTAAAGGCTGGATTTGTAAATGCTCTGCAAGATGATCCGGAAGCTAGTTTTGTACCTGGCTTAAATGAAATAGATTCTCCTGCTGTAAAATAGGCTTTTTTGCCTGAAGGAACTACAAAATCTCCTTGAGTTTGAGACAGATTTACAGCTTTGCCTACTTCAATAAAGCTTGAGGTTTGATATGTTTGGTTGGATGTTAAAGTAGTGTTTTGGAGATATAATGGATTTGAGTTAAGATAATAGATGTAATAAGTTTCATCATAGAAATTTCCACAAGTAGAGGTACCAAAGGAAAGTTTTACCCTATATAATTTTCCATTAGTTCCAGTACTAAAACTATAAAGGGTTGACAAATTAATATCACCTATCTGTCCAGTGAAGTTTTGAGTCCAGTATCCGGAAAGTATATTGGTACTATTAATTTGGTCTGTTTCATAAATTTCAATAGAATAGGTATTTTCCAGTTTATTGGTTCGATAATTACCATATAACCAAACAGATTCCCCTGCACAATAATTAGGCTGGTGCATTTTAGGCAGAACAACATATTTTTTAAATTCTGGTAAGGTTAAATTGGTTGTTATTTTACTCAACTGGCAAGGGGTATAAGCATTTGCGGCGCAGTTATAATCCATTACGTTATTGCTTCCAGTTGCAGAGCACCATTCATTACTGTTATTTGGGGTATCAGAACATCCGTCATCAGGGTTAGGATTAGTGCTAGTCCAAGTATGTTCTAATCCAAGAATATGCCCCATTTCATGATTCAGCTCATTATATCCAACATCCACAGATCCTAAAGTATATCGATACCAATGGCCACCTAAAGCTACTGCCATTACCATCCTATCAGTTACTCCCACTATCGTAGGATTATTCGTAATAAAAACATTTACTTCTGAAGCTACATTAACTTTATATTCATTATATAATTCATCAGTATATTCTTTATCAAATTCGTATAGTGAGCTATTATTGTGAAAGTATACACCTTTAAGCTCATATCTAAAATTGGTTGAACATACAGGGGTTGTATTTCCTAGTGGAAGAATCATAGCAGTATTATTAGCTAATTTAGTATTTGTTGCACTAATCATATCCTGTGCATATAAATAACCATTGTAGGAAGAATTGCCATTGCCATCATCTGTTTCTCTGAAATTTCCTGTATGATCATCCTTAAGAATAAAGTGTATATTTAATCTGATATATTTTGGAAAAGCACAAGAGGGTAAAGGACAGCCGGTTTGCGCACTACTATTTGTTATTATGGCAAAGAATAATAAAATGAATAGTAGTGAAGGCTTTTTAGGAATTTGAATAATAAAATTTCTCATGCCGATTAATTAATTTTTTTCTTCAATTCCAAGTATAATTTTTCTAAAGCTTCATTCTTCTTTTCAAGCTCATCATTCTTTTCTTTTAATTGGAATAGATATAAAGTCAGCTCTTCAATTTTGGCCATTTGGAGGCGACTCATTTCAGCCAAAGAAATTCCATTATTTTCAACTTCTTTCGCCGATGGGATTTCTGGTAGGTGGCGCTCCGACTCTACAAAAAGCTTTAGGCTATCAAGAGGTCTTAAATTGTATGTTTTGTCAAATACATAGTCAGGCCAGTCTTCTGACATTTTAACATCGATTTCCTCACAAATAATTTTTCCATCGACTGCTAATTTATAGCCAGAAGGGATTGTATTTGATGTCCCTACACTAAGCCCAGTTAAAAAATATCCAGTATAAGTTCCGAAATTATAACTTCCAGCAACAGGCGAAATAGATACTCCTAATTTTGCTAATGTACTTGTAGAATATCCATCAATAATATTTATTTCTGGGGAGATAAATTTAAGTACAGAGTTGGCATAAATAAATGATCCATAAGTTCCACTTCCGATACCAATATTAAGCTTTGAAGTTTGTCCATCGCTTGAAATAGATACAATTGGGGAAGGTTCATAACCACCTGTGATATTATTTCCACTTATCCCTTTGATTTGAAGAACAGAAGTTTTGTTAATTCCAGAATTTTGAACAGGAATTAAGCCAATGCCAACTTTTCCTGCCGGAGAAAGGCTGTAATTAGTGTTGTAAATGTCATTGCTGTTTGTACTCCATTGGCTAAAAGCAAACTGACTTGATAAACTAAATAAAAGCAAAAAGCTTGATTTGAAGATTTTTTTCATAAAATGATGTTTAGGTTTAGTAGGACTAATTTAGGTATTTTGTCTAAACTTTCACATGTTTAATGCTTAAATTGTTACTTTTGTAGATGAAAAATAAGGCATTGTGAGTTAAATTGTTGATTTATAGTGTAAAACTTATTTTTGTATTCCGTAAAAAAAAATGATAATACAAGATATGAATGGAGTGGATTATTAAAACTTAAGAGTTAGATTTTTTGGAGAAATAGGTTTTATGAAACAGTCGGTTGGTTTATACAAATTTATACCTTTGCTTAGGCAAAAAGATACATAGTTTAATGATTCACAGATAAAAAAGTTTAATGATATTTAAATATTTATCTGCTTTAACACCTGCTCATTAATCTCATGTTTACCATTAAAAATGATCACTTTTAAATTCTTAAACTTAGAGCCAAGTAATTCTATTTCCTTTAAATGCTCTTCTTTTAACAGTGGATCTCTGTCGCCATAAACAATAAAAACATTCCTTTCCTGAAAGGTTTCCATGCTAAACTGAAAATCCGTATTCAGATCCGGAGGAAAGATTCCCGCCCATAAGACCAGCTTGTCAAAGTTCTTTTTCTTACCCACTGCCCATCTGCATACCGTTGCTACTCCTTGTGAAAAGCCTAATATGTTAAGTTTAAATTGACTTGCAGGAAAACCTTGGGTTATTTCAATATATAGCTTTTCAAGATACTCCACATAATCTTCAATATCTCTTTCACGCTCTTCTTTAGTCATCCAGGTTGCACCAACTCTTCCGCTGAAACCTTCAAGATAAAACCTTGATAAGGCTTCTGGAGCTACTATCAAAGTTTTACCGTCATCCAATGCTTTAAATTTATCAATAAAGTAAGGAGCCAGCTGACCATAACCATGGCATACAATCCAGATACTTTTGGTTTGCTCATTCATCTCTCCGAGTGTACAATAGCGAGCAGTTTTTTCAACTTTAAGAAAATGCGTTTTCATAGAATTCCTTCCCTGTCCAAACAAAAACTGAAGATTAATCTGAACTGGGATTTATGGGATAATAGGATCGACAGGATTATCTTGCAAATAATCCTGCATCACCCTCAACCTTTAAATCCAGGATCATACATTGCTCCTGATATAGGTTTAAACAATGTCAATTCTCAAACATGATTAATAGAAAAAAGTATATTTTCAAGGAGCTTGAATAAACTGTCAATCATTTCAAGTAATCCTGTCTATCATTTAATCCCCCAAATCCCAGTTCAGACAATTTTTTAACTGTCCAAACATAAAAATTTATTTTCTATTTTTAGAGCAGACTCGTATATCCGAGCTAGGCAAATCTGTCAGATATGAAAAAAATATTGGTACTAGGAGCTGGAAGATCATCTTCTGCATTGATCGCTTATCTTTTAAAAGTCTCTGCAACAAATGGCTGGAAGTTAACAGTAGCAGATGCTGATGAAAAACTGATCAATGGGAAATTAAAGAATCATCCCTCTGGCATTTCTTTAATTTTTGATATCAATAATGAAGAGCAGAGGAAAAAGGAGATAGGAAGTCATCATCTTGTGATATCACTACTTCCTCCGCACCTACATATCCTTGCGGCCAGGGAATGTCTAAATATGTCGGTTCCGTTTATGACAGCTTCTTATGTATCTCAGGAAATACAAGCGCTTGATAAAGAAGCAAAAGAAAGGGGTTTGTTAATACTGATGGAAAGTGGTCTTGACCCAGGCATTGATCATATGTCTGCAATGGAAGAGATTGATAAAATTAAAGCTGAGGGTGGGTCACTTATTAGTTTTAAGTCCTATACAGGTGGCCTGGTTGCTCCTGAATCTGATACCAATCCGTGGCACTATAAAATAAGCTGGAACCCGCGCAATGTTGTCCTTGCCGGACAAGGTACTGTAAAATATCTGGAAAACGGAATCTATAAATATGTCCCCTATCATCGTCTTTTTTCAAGAATTGACAATATTGAAGTGGATGATGCCGGAAGGTTTGAGGGGTACCTGAACAGGGATTCGTTAAAATATATAGAGCTCTATGGCTTAAGCGGAATAGATACTTTTATCAGAGGTACACTCAGGGGAGAAGGGTATTGCAGCGCCTGGGATTGCCTTGTTCAGCTTGGTCTTACGGAGGATTCATATACAATTGATCTGCCGTCAGACGCTGCTTTTACAAATCTGATGGAGTCATATTTGCCGGCAGGAACAGGTAGCGTAATAGACAGAACAATCAAGTACCTTGGTTTGCCTCTGCAAAGTAATGAGATACAACTAATGAAATGGCTTGGTTTGTTTGATCCGGGTAATAAAATCAAACTTTCAAATGCTACACCTGCTCAGCACCTACAGAGCCTGCTTGAAGAGAAGTGGAAGTTGGAAACAAATGATAAAGACAGAATCGTTATGATTCATTATTTTGAATATAAAATAGGAGGTGAAATATTCCGTAAATCTTCTTCTTTGGTGGTAAATGGAGATGATCAGATAAATACTGCGATGGCCAAAACTGTAGGTTTACCTCTTGGTATAGCGGCTAAACTTTTAATGGAAGGGAAGATCAAACTTGCCGGAGTGCATGTACCTACAAGTAAAGAATTATATTATCCCATCCTTCGGGAATTGGAACAGGAAGGAATCAAATTTAAAATGAAAGAATTGTAAAACTATCTTTAAAGAAAAAGATAATAGGGACGAAGCAGGTCAGAAAATTCAGAGGTGTACTGGCCTTCAGAATTTTTGATAATGAAGGATTTATTAGATGCAGTTGCAGGTGTACTGCTATAACAATCAATTACCCGTATTATTTTTCCTTCACTCTTATCTTTAATCTCAAGTCTATGTTGAAGAAAAAGTTTTACCTCTTTAAGAATCTCTTCAAATAGAGAGGCCTCATAAGGTGGAAGTAAAACATAAAATTTCCCTTGAAATGACAAAAGACTAGCAACAGATTCCGAAAGGTCCGTCAAAGAAAGGGTTGTATTGTGGATAGCTTTATTTAGTTTAGGATTGGGCGATAATAAATGATTGGTGAAAAAGGGGGGATTTGAAACAATGAGATCATATTTCTTCATTGCAGATGCACTGAAGTTTTGAATAGACGAAGAGAATATGTGAAGCCTGTTATTCCATTGGCTGTTTTTGAAATTTTCTTCGGATTGCAAAGCTGCATCTACATCTATTTCAACTGCGTCAATTTCTGCAGATGATTTTTGCGCAAGCATTAGTGAAAGTAAACCTGTACCGCTTCCTATGTCCAGTATGTTTTTAGCATCACCAGGATCAATATAAGCACCGAAAATGCATGAGTCGGTGCAGACTTTCATACCTGTTTTCTCCTGGTTGACTTGAAACTGCTTGAATCTGAAATAAGAATTCCCCACTTTAAATAAAATAAATTATATTAAAATAAGCTATCCCTGCTGTTAGCACTTCTTTCGTAGCCTTCGTCAATTAATAGCTTCGGACCTTCTGCGCTTTTTACTGCAAGTCTGTCACAGATTTCATTTTCTACATTCCCTGCATGACCTTTCACCCATTGAAATTTGACTTCATGTTTCTTGTAGACTTCAATGAACTTTCGCCACAGGTCTTCATTCTTTTTGTCCTTAAAATTCTTTTTTACCCAACCCCATATCCAGCCTTTTTCCACAGCATCAACAACATACTTAGAGTCTGAGTATATTGTTACCTGTTGCCCCGGTTCCTTTAAAGCCTCAAGTCCTTTTATCACGGCAAGAAGCTCCATTCTATTGTTAGTTGTAAGTCTGAATCCTTCAGAAAGCTCTTTTCTATGTTGCTTGTATTTAAGCACAGTGCCATAGCCTCCTGGTCCAGGATTTCCTTTTGCAGCGCCGTCAGTATAAATGACAATCATGTTTATCGCAATGTGTTTTTGAGGAAAGTTTTCAATTGTCTTATCTCCTGTTCTTCAATAGCAGGAAAATTGGCAATCCTGAAAGTGTCGGATTTCCATGTTCCATAGCCATTGCCAAGAGTGATGCCGGCTTTTAACGACTGCTCTTTTATATTTTTTATAAATGAAGGATCACCCTTTACGGTTATAACTGTATCTGAACGCAATTGATTTTCTGTTACCAATGGTTTCACAGACTGAAACCCACGCAGAAAATTATACCATTCGTCTGATTGCATTTTTATTCTTTGATTAATATTGCCGATAGGAGGTACACATTCCAATACTTTCTTTAATAAAACTATATCAAGGATGTTAGGCGTATGCGTTGTCTGATACTTCAGCATATTTTCGTGAAGATTCACAAAGCTGTTGTAATGTTTGTTGTGGCCAAGCTCCAGACCTTTGGTAACAGCTTTTGGAGAGCATATCAATAGTGCGAGACCTGAGGGGAGGCCAAAACACTTTTGTACTGAAGCATACCAAATGTCAGCAATAGAGAAGTCCAGATAGACACCACCCATAGATGAAGTTGCATCTACAGCTATTAGCTTTTCGGGAAAAGAAGATCTGATTTCAGAGAGTTGGTCATTCCGGATTTGAGTTCCATTTGACGTCTCGTTTTGGGTTAAAGCTATCAAATCACATACTAAACCGTCTTTCAACATTTCAGCATGAACAACTTCATTTATATTAAATCTATAGCCAATTGTTTTTAGACCCAATTTACGGTTAGTATCCAGCCATTTTTCACCAAATGCTCCATTGTATAAATGGAAAGACTGTTCTTTGATAAAAGATTGCGCAATAATTTCCCAGCATTCTGTCGCGGAAGAAACAAAATAAACAAAGTAATCTTCCGGCAACAAAAGTTTGTTCCTGATCAGTTGAGCACAGTCTCTATAAAGTTCCATAAATCCGGAACTTCTGTGGTTCATACTTAATATTCCCGAATCAAAAGCTTCATTCAGAAAGTCTTTTACCTGTTTGTAAATTTTCGAAGGTCCGGGATAAAAGGTAATCATTATTTTTTGAGTGAAAGGAATTGATAAACAGCAAGACGATAGCTGTCCATTCCAAAACCAGAAATCACGCCTTTACAGTTCTTTGCCAGCATACTTTTATGTCTGTAATCTTCTCTTGAATATACATTAGAGAGATGTACCTCATATACTGGCGTTTTAATACCTGCAATTGCGTCAGAGATGGCAATAGAGGTATGAGTATAAGCGCCTGCATTCAATACGATTCCGTCATAGGAGAATCCAGTTTCATGAAGTTTATTAATGATTTCTCCTTCAACATTTGATTGATAATATTCCAATCCAGCTTGAGGAAATTCAGCAGTTAATTTTTTAAAATAGTCTGCAAATGATTCGGAACCGTATATGGAAGTCTCGCGGATGCCTAGCAAATTTAAATTTGGTCCGTTTATAATAATGATTTTCATGAATCCTTTATTGCTGTTAAATTTATAATATGAATTGGGATCTCCTGCTAAAGCAATTTAAAAATTACCTTAAGTTAGAGAAGTCGTTATCGATAAATTCTATTGATGCGTACGTGCATGATGTTGTAAAACTAAGACAGTTTTTAGAAATCTCCAATAAGGAATGTAACCCTGCCCGGCTTACTTATAATGATCTGGTAGACTTCCTTGTTTTTCTCTCGGAACTTGGGATGTCTCCTAATTCACAGGCGAGAATTATTTCAGGAATAAAAGGTTTTTACAGGTTTCTGATGATAGAAGAGATTGTCACAAATGATCCATCCGCACTTCTTGAAAGTCCCAAACTAGGAAGGAAACTGCCAGATACATTGAGCTTTCCGGAGATAGAAGAATTACTTAATTCTATCGATATGTCAACCATGGAAGGAACAAGAAATCGAGCAATGCTGGAGACTTTGTACAGCTCAGGTCTTAGAGTTTCTGAGCTTGTAGAGCTCCGGCTTAATAATGTATATGCAGATCAGGGTTTTTTAAGGGTAATAGGTAAAGGAAGCAAGGAAAGACTGGTGCCAGTAGGCAGAGAGGCGTTAAAATTCATCAATATTTATGTAAAAGAGGTACGCTGCCACCTGGTAGCTAAACCGGGTTCAGAAAACCATGTATTTTTAAACAGGAGAGGAGCAGGCCTTACCAGAGTAATGGTATTTACCATTATAAAAAAACTGGCGAAAGATTTAGGAATGAAAAAAAGTATTAGTCCCCATACTTTCAGACATTCTTTCGCAACCCATTTGATTGAAGGGGGGGCCGATTTAAGAGCAGTCCAGGAAATGCTCGGTCATGAGTCCATCACAACTACAGAGATTTATACCCACCTGGACAGAGATTATCTAAAACAAATTATTAAAGATTTTCACCCTAGAAGTTAACCACCCAAAGACTAACGCAAAGATTTGTTTGCAGGAAAGCAGTTATAATTATTAGTTGAGACATTGCATACTTAAAACTATTTCCATAGGAACTATAGAGAAAGACATCTTTTCTACAAGATGTAATTCATTATAGTCAGATTTCAGCATAAACTGAACCTGATGCGAATCCCTGTCTACCACTAATAGATAGAGGAAATTAGCTTTTAATAAATTGTGAAATGCCTGAAGAAAATTATCCGCGTGAGTAGGCATTTTTTCTCTTACCAAATCATACAATGTGGTAAACTGAAATAATGGCTTTTGCGTCTTTATTGTAGAGCTCAAATGGGAAATCACCTTGGATTTTACCAGTATTGAAAACATATTTTCATGAATCTGATCCTGAATCGCTCTGAGGTTTTCAATATTCTCCTGTCTTCTCATATTAAAATAATAGAGAAGCGATTCACAATGTTTTCAAGAAATATATTTCAATAAGAGAATTTCCGTAAGTTCCTATTTTCTAACCTTTTTGGCAGTTTTTTTAGCGGATACTTTTAAGGCAGGCTTAGCTGATTTTTTACCAATCTTATTCTCTAATAATGTGTTAATTTTTTCAAGATATGAGATCTCCCTCCGGGCAATGTCCAATTGCTTTTTAATGTCTTCAGAACCACCATTTACCTTATCCCCTTTTTGCTTTTTCTTGTACATTACTCCGTCTTCATGTACTTCTGCTTTTGCAAGCTCCTCATTTGCTGCAAGTAAAGTGAAGAAGTTGAAGTTTAATACCTTTGAAATTTGCAGGAGAAGATCTGTGTCCACACTTTCTCTCTTAAATATATCCTGCACATTCTGTCGCGATTTGTTTATTCGCCTTGCGAATTCGCTCTTATTCATTCCAAGCTCAGCAAGTCTCGAAAGAATCAATTTTCCAATATGTTTTGCCATTTAGCAAATTTTATTAATTAAATAATTTCTTGTACAAATCCCTGTATCAAAAAATTTTAAGTTTTTATTATTTTTTTGAATATAAAGTAAAATAATAGGAGATTAAAATTTTCTAACCTCAGTTTTTTTGAGGGTTTTCCCCTATTTTTTAATTAGTTACGAAATGAACTCCGTTGGTTTTACCTGATAAACAACGGAATTTATAAATACCCCTAGAAATGATGAATTGCAGTTTGCTAAAATAACTAACGTATGTAATACTTTAGTGTATTTTGTATAAAATTTAACAATTTTTTAATAAAAAATATAACTGAGTTGTCAAAAAAAATAAAAAAAATACAATCGAGAGATCAATCAAGAGTATAAACAGGCATGATCCACCTCTTCTTTTTAAGTTTTTGGATGGTCTTAGGAAAAAAGCTAAGACTTTCATAATGCATTTTAGGCTTTATAAGCATTTTAGGATTTATGATATCAATTTTAGTTAATATAAATTGATAAGGTTTGCCAGAATAATAAGTAAAAAAGTTATCAAGCACCGCTCTGAATTCCTTAAAATTCCAATAATGGAAAATGTCTGATTCCGCCTCAATGATTTTTTCTTTTGAATGTTGATTCAGTTTATAAGAAAAAGACAGTTGTTCCATACAATGATTCCTTGCATGATCATATAAGATATCTGTCTGTTCCAAAACTTCATCCACGACATGCTTCAATGAAAATGGGATGCCTAAAACTCCGGCATTATACATATCAGTCTTAGACGGGAGGGGAGTTTTGCTCTGAAGATTTTGATCGTTGAGAATTCTTTTAAGCTTCTTAAAAATGATATTCGAACCTGAATCAATCAAGCCTTCTTTTCTGTGCATTACAAAATTTCCGGAATCTATCTGAGCAAACAGCTCGTCTGATTTAGAAAGAAACGTTGTATCTGTATCTGCATAAAGTAATGATGAACATTGATTATACATGAATACATCTTTCAGCATTTCAATTTTTACTCTGTGTACAAATTTATTCGGGCCACTCCACTTATCGATTAGAGGTCTGTTAATTTCTTTGTATTCAGTGTATTCTGGTAGGAATTCTTTCAGATACTGAATGTTATCTGTGTAGATGATGATTCTATAAGGAGGTTGCTGGCCATCATATTGTCTGATCAATGTATAAATGGAATAAATCAATTCATTTAATACACTTTTATGGCCGTAGGCCTGATAAACAATACAATGATTCATATACTCAACTTCAGAGATAAAAATGAAGCAGCAATATATATATATAATTATTAAATATAAAGGACCACATCAGTAAGCTAAATTTGATTACCATTAAGCACAGAGATTTCCGAACCTTCAGCAAGAAAAACGCTGTTAGGTACTTGATTACCTAGGCAAGCAAACTCATTGCCATAAATTTCTTTGCAATTAACTTCAATTTCATAGGATTCCACCGGGAATACATTCCACCTGGGATGCTCCACTCCATATTCAGCGGTTTTATTCTCTTTAATCTTTGTATAGCCCCAATAATGTTCAGTTATAAATTCCTCTTCCGAGCCTGGAGCAAAGGTTGTAGTTTGGTTATCAGCACTTACTTTTAACCGATTCCAGGAGTTTTGAAATTTCCATTCGTATGCTACTTCAAACTTGTTTCCATTTTTCCACAAATGCCTCATGGGCATTGTTTCATAGTTTTCATTGTAAAGTGTATTGGCAACAAGCGTAATAGCGGGCTTTGGAACGATCTCTTTTATGAATACAACACCTCGCTTCCATTGACCATCCTGCGACTTATATTTTACATAAAACCTCAGGTTTACTTCCTCAAAATCTGTGTGAAATGGAATTTTTAATCCTTTGACTTTTGTATTGCAAAACTTAAACCCTACCAGACTTACAAGACATTTTTTATTAAAGAACTCTAGCTCAGTTTTATGCGGAAGAAACTTTTTTAAATCAGCAGGATCGAATTCGTAATTGGCAAGGATTAGATTTCTCCACTGAGCTTGCAGAAATATATTTTTCATATGTTGAAATGAACAGAACCCACAATAAATTAGTGATAAAAAATCCTTTTTCCAGTCTTTTCTAAAAAAGTTTTATGAACCTGTTAAGCTTGCTTTTATAATCCCTTTCTCTGACCTAAATTTGATAGAAAAAAGCAAAATAGTTTTGTATAAAAAAATTCTACGCCCGCTCCTTTTTCAAATCGATCCTGAAAAAGTTCACCATCTGACATTCGATCTTGTTCGTTTTTTCTTTAAAATTCCAGGCATATCACTGTTGTTCAAGTTACTTTATCGGGTAAAAGATAAAAGACTTGAGCGTAAGGTATTTGGCATTACATTTCCTAATCCGGTCGGGCTGGCAGCCGGATTTGATAAGGATGCGAGGTTGTTTAATGAATTGTCCTGCATGGGATTCGGATTTGTAGAAATCGGGACACTAACTCCTAAGCCTCAGCCAGGTAATGATAAGCCACGTTTATTCAGATTGAGAGAAGATGAAGCTATTATAAACAGAATGGGCTTTAATAATGAAGGGGTAGAGGCAGCAGTTGCAAGGTTGAAAAATAGGAAGGAAAAAGTAATTATAGGAGGAAACATTGGTAAGAATAAAGTTACTTCCAATGAAGATGCAGTAAAAGATTATGAATATAGTTTTGAAGTACTGTTTGACTATGTAGATTATTTTGTGGTGAATGTTAGTTCGCCTAATACACCTAACTTAAGAGCACTTCAGGATAAAGAACCTCTTACTCAATTATTGAGAACTCTGAAGGAAAGAAACTTAAAAAAGTCTTCACCTAAGCCAATTCTTCTTAAGATAGCTCCAGACCTTACCAATGAACAGCTGGATGATGTTATATCTATTTTAAAAGAAGTTAAAATTGAAGGTATAATAGCTACAAACACTACTATTTCAAGATCAGGTCTTAAAACCGAGCAGGCAGTTATAGATGATATCGGCACTTTGGGAGGATTAAGCGGAAAGCCTTTACATAAAAGATCTGTAGAAGTGGTTGAATATTTAGTGCAAAAATCAGGAAATACCTTTCCTGTCATTGCAGTTGGCGGGATTCATTCTGCTGAAGATGCTATGGATATGTTCAGAGCAGGGGCAGCCCTGGTACAGTTGTATACAGGTTTTATCTATGAAGGTCCGGCTCTGGTTAGTTCAATCAATAAGAAATTACTCAAAGAAAAATAGGATTTTTATTAGTAAGACCTTCTCACATTTTAAACCGATTCTTTGGTAAAAATTCTTAATTTTGTAATCCATTATTTCAAATACCATGGCTGAAAATACCTATAAGAAACCTAATAAAAAGAAGGAAAAAGAAAGCTCTGGAAGCAGGCTTCCTAAAATTAATTTAGGTTTTCTGAAAGACAGGCGATTTTTGCTTGCTTCAGGATTCACTTTATTGGTATTTTCTCTTTGTTTGGTCATTGCTTTTATCTCTTTTCTGTTTAATGGTACTGAAGATCAAAGTGTCGTAGAGGCGTTATTTTCTACAAATGTTCAGGAGTCTGGGCTAGAGTCCAGAAACTGGCTGGGGTTATTTGGATCAATATTATCATATTGGTTTATATTTAAGTGGTTTGGAATCGCATCCTTTCTGTTTATTCCACTAGTTTTCCTGATAGGTTTTAAATTGGTTTTTCAACAGGACCTCTTCAATTTCAGAAGGGTATTTATATTCTGTACCTTTTTTATATTCTGGATATCAATTACCTCCGGTTATTTTGTATTTGCTATTGATAACCAATCTGTCCTTGGTTTTTTGAGCGGGGGGATTGGCTTCGAACTTGCATTTATCACAAACGCCATGATTGGCTGGGGAACTCCACTTGTGATGCTTCTCACTTTAGTAATTTTCAGCATATTCTATTTTAATATCACTACCATTTTGGGGGCTAAAGAGGTGATTGCAGAAAATGTTGCGGATGCTAAAAACCATTTGAAAGAAATTGCTTCTGAAGAGGAAGAAACTGAAGAAGAAATTTCAGATGAAGATTGGCTTGTGAAGGTTGTGGATGAACAAGAGGAGACAGCTGAAGAAGCTTTAGAAGAAGAAGTAGGGGAAGAAGTTCCAGCTGAGGGGCAAGAATATGAGGAAGAAGAATATGAAGAAGAAGTTGGCGAAGAAGATGGTATTGAGGAAGAATATGAATATGATGAAAATTCCGGGGAGGAAGAAGAGGTTCATGAATACATACCTTCTAATGAAGAAGGAGGGATAGGCTTGATGGTTGCTAAAGCACCGGAAGAAGAAATTATAGAAGAAGGTATTGCTGAGAATTATGATCCTACACTTGATTTATCTTCATATAAATACCCTACTCTTGACTTACTTAACGAATATGAAGGAGCCAAAATTCAAGTTAGTAAAGAAGAACTGGAAGCAAACAAAGATAAAATTGTAGAAACGCTTTCTCATTACAATATTGGTATCAGCAACATCAAAGCGACCATTGGACCGACTGTTACATTGTATGAGATTGTTCCGGATGCTGGTATTAGGATTTCGAAAATAAAAAACCTTGAAGATGATATTGCATTGAGCCTTGCAGCCCTTGGTATAAGGATCATAGCACCTATTCCCGGAAAAGGCACGATAGGTATTGAGGTACCAAACAGCAATAAGGAAACAGTTTCTATTCGTTCTGTGCTATCTACAGAAAAGTTTCTAAAGAGTGATAAAGATCTTCCTGTTGTGTTTGGTAAGACCATTTCCAATGAAGTGTTTGTCGGTGACCTTGCTAAAATGCCGCACTTACTGATGGCTGGAGCTACAGGACAAGGTAAATCTGTCGGCTTAAACGTGTTGCTGGCTTCATTGATCTATAAGAAGCACCCATCTCAGTTAAAATTTGTATTGGTCGATCCTAAAAAAGTAGAGCTTTCACTTTTTAATAAAATAGAAAGACATTTTCTGGCAAAACTTCCTGATACTCAGGATGCAATTATAACTGATACAAAAAAGGTAATACATACTCTTAATTCCCTATGTATGGAAATGGATATGCGTTACGATCTTCTCAAAGATGCCAATTGCAGAAATTTAAAAGAGTATAATAAGAAATTTGTTGAGCGTAAGCTTAATCCGAATAAAGGACACCGCTTTATGCCATATATCGTGCTTGTTATAGATGAGCTTGCTGACTTAATGATGACAGCAGGAAAAGAGGTGGAAACTCCAATAGCCCGTCTTGCTCAGCTTGCCCGTGCCATTGGTATACACCTGGTTGTTGCAACACAGAGACCATCTGTCAATGTAATCACGGGTATAATAAAAGCAAACTTCCCGGCCAGATTATCTTTTAAAGTAACTTCTAAAATAGATTCAAGAACAATTTTGGATGCTGGAGGCGCCGAGCAGCTTATTGGGCAAGGGGATATGCTATTTTCAATGGGATCTGAACTAATTCGTGTTCAATGTGCTTTTATAGATACTCCGGAAGTTGAAAAAGTCTGCGAATTTATTGGAAATCAAAGGGGATATGATTCAGCATATATGCTTCCTGAGTATGTCGATGAAGAAGGAGAGGGAGGCGATAAGGGAGAATTCAATTTTGCAGAAAGAGACAGTCTTTTTGAAGAAGCAGCCCGGATTATTGTTACACACCAGCAGGGAAGTACTTCACTATTACAAAGAAGATTAAAACTGGGATACAATAGAGCAGGTCGTTTGATAGATCAGTTGGAATCTGCAGGAGTTGTTGGTCCGTTCGAAGGAAGTAAAGCCAGAGAGGTGCTTGTAACCGACGAATATAGTTTGGAACAATTATTGAATGAGTTAGATAAGAAAAAATAGGAATACGAAATTTTATTTAAATGAGAAAAATTGCAAGCATTTTAATAATCCTTTTGGTTAGTCTTTCAAAAGCATCTTTTGCTCAGTATGATCCTAAAGCAGCAGCGATACTGGATGCAATGAGTTCGAAGTATAAAAGCATGCCTGCATTTAAGGCAAAATTTGTCTATACATTGGAAGCGCCTAATAATGTAAAAGAAACTGCTGAAGGAGAAATTGTTGTAAAAGGTTCTAAGTTTACATTAAAACTTGATGGCCAGGAGATTATTAATAATGGCTCGACCGTTTGGACATATATTAAGGATGCCAACGAGGTAAATGTTTCAAATTATGAGCCGGATGAAAATGATATGAGTCCGACGAAGATCTATACTATGTATAAAAAAGGCTATAAATATACCTTCTTGGAAGAAAAAAACGAGAATGGCAAGACTTACGAAGTCGTAGACCTGATTCCTGAAGACAGAAAGCCTCAGATTTTCAAAGTTAGAATGGAAATAAATAAGAAAGATAAAACTCTGAAAAGCTGGAAAATATTTGAGAAAAACGGAAACAAGTATTATTATACGGTAAAAGAATTTATTCCAGATTATAAAGTGGAAGACAACTATTTTAGTTTTGATGTTTCAAAACATAAAGGCGTTGAAGTGATTGAATTAAGATAGAGAGTCAAAAAACAGACAATGAAAAAAATCGCCCTGGGGCTTTTAGCAATTTGTTTAAGTTTCCGAGCAGTTTATGCTCAACAGGATCCTAAAGCCGCCGCAACGCTTGACGCTGTAAGTAAAAAATATCAACAAATAAAATCCTTTAAGGCAAAGTTTACCTATTCATTGGAAAGTCCCACTGCGGGAATCAATGAAACCTCTGAAGGAGAAATTATAGTTCAGGGGCCCAAATTTAACCTGAAATTAAGTGGTCAGGAAATCATTAATAACGGTACTACCGTTTGGACCTATCTTAAAGAATCCAATGAAGTGAATATCACAAATTATGAACCTGGCGAGGAGGATATCACTCCTTCAAGAATCTACAGCATTTACAAGAAAGGGTACAAATATGCTTTCCTGGAAGAAAAACAAGAAGGAGGAAAAGTCTACGAAGTTATTGATCTCATTCCTGAAGATAAGAACAATCAGTTCTTTAAAGTCAGATTGGAGATTAACAAAAAGGACAAGACCATAAGAAGCTGGAAAATATTTGAAAAGAACGGTAACAGATACCTTTACACTGTAAAAAACTTTTTCCCTGATTTTAAAGTAGACGAGTCATTGTTTTTATTTGACAAATCAAAATATAAAAATGTAGAAGTGGTCGATTTAAGATAATTGATTTTAAAATATAAAAGAAGCCTGAAGTCTAAAATGAAAATTAGCTTCAGGCTTTTTTCATTTCTATAAACTTATTAATATGGTATTGGTCAACTTTCCGCTTTTGGCTTTCTGCTTTCCGCTTTCCGCATTCAACTTTTTACTTTCAACTTTCAAGTTTCCGCCTTATTTTTATGCATTCCTGATTTATGATGAAAAGAGAAGAGCTGGTAAAGCAAATAAAGTCCAAAGAATCTTACCTGTGTATTGGCCTGGACACAGATCTTAAAAAAATTCCGGCAAGCCTTCAGAAATTCGAAGATCCGATTTTCGAATTCAATAAAAGGATAATTGATGCAACCCATGAATATTGTGTTGCTTATAAACCCAATATCGCCTTTTATGAAGCTATGGGTTCAAAAGGATGGGATTCTCTCGAAAAAACATTAGAATACATACCTAAGGAAATATTTACAATTGCAGATGCCAAAAGAGGTGATATCGGAAATACTTCAGGATTATATGCCAGAGCTTTTTTTGACAACATGAATTTTGATTCTGTTACTGTTGCTCCTTATATGGGAGAAGATTCTGTTACTCCTTTTCTTGAATTCAAAGATAAGTGGGTTATTCTGCTTGCTTTGACATCTAATTCAGGTAGTAAAGATTTTCAAATGACGAAACTTGAAAACAGTAAATACCTTTATCAGGAAGTCTTGGAGAAAAGCAGTAAGTGGGGCAATGCATCAAATCTTATGTACGTTGTTGGGGCAACTCAGGCAACATTATTAAAAGAGATAAGGAAAATAATTCCTGATCATTTTCTTCTGGTACCGGGCGTTGGTGCTCAAGGAGGAAGCTTAGAAGAAGTCTCTCAGAATGGAATGAATAAAGACTGTGGCTTGCTTGTAAATGCTTCCAGAAGCATTATATATGCTTCATCAGGTGATGACTTCAGTGTAAAAGCCAAGGAAGAGGCGATTAAACTAAGAGATGAGATGAAAGTCTATCTCAGCAAATATTTATAATTTTAATACGGGCTGTCTTAGTGAATAAGACAGCCCTATGATTTTTTACCAGAAGTTCAACCAATTTTTATAAGCTATGAAAGAAGATTTACTCCATTTTATATGGCAGTACCAGTACTTCCATAAAGAAGGACTTCAAACCACAGATGGAAAACCACTACATGTGCTTTTTCAAGGTCATCTCAATACAGATGCCGGACCTGATTTTTTAAACGGTAAAGTCAGAATTGACGATGTGGAGTGGATAGGAAATATTGAAATACACGTCAATAGCTCTGCCTGGAAAGACCACCATCATGAGCAGGATGAGGCATATAATTCTGTGATTCTTCATGTCGTTTTTTCTAATGATGATAATGTGTACAGGCAGGATGGAACAATGGTGCCAGTACTTGAACTGAAGGGAAGAATCTTTCCGGAAATAATAAAAAAGTACAGAGCTTTCATTCAAGATGAAGGAATTCCTTGCCTTTCCCGATTTGCAGAAGTCCCGGAGATGATTAAGCTCAGTATGCTGGACTCTGTGTTATCAGAACGTCTTGAAAGGAAATCACAAAAGATAATTTCAGAATTAGAACGAAACAACAATGACTGGGAAGAAACTTGTTATCAGATGTTGGCTTCTAACTTCGGTTTTAAACTTAACAATGATCCTTTTTTAAGGCTAAGCAAAGTCCTGCCATATAAGATTATTAATAAATGTTCTGGCAATCATTTCCAGATTGAAGCTTTGTTATTTGGAATGGCAGGTCTTTTGAAGGGACATTTTGAAGACGAATATCCACGGGCATTGCAAAAGGAGTTTAATTACCTATCCGTGAAGTTTTCACTGCACAATAAACAAATGTCTGGTGCTGAATGGAAATTTCTCCGGGTCAGGCCAGCAGGATTTCCAAGTATGAGAATTGCTCAGCTTGCGGCTTTGCTGGTTCGTCACCAAAAGCTGTTTTATAAGTTCGTTGAAAGTGGATCCCGTAAAGAATTATATTCAATATTTGATATTGCAACAAGCCCATATTGGATAAATCATTACACGTTTGATGTTTTATCGGATACGAAGCAAAAAAAACTTGGCAAAACTTCTATACATAATCTCATTATTAATTCGGTAGTACCTCTCTTGGCTGCTTATGGAAAGCAAAAGGATATACCTGGTTTAGTAGATAAGGCAATTGAATTCTTAGAAGCATTGCCTGCAGAGGAGAATTTCATTACTCAAAAATGGAAAAAAAATACGCTGAAGTTAAAGTCAGCATTCGATACTCAGGCTTCCATAGAACTTTATACTAATTTCTGCTTGAAAAAACAGTGTTTGAAGTGTAAAATTGGAGTAAATATCCTGAAGGAAACATGTATCAGTGGGGCATCCATTTAATTTTACTTTCGGTAATCGGCTTTTTTTATTACAGAAACACCAGAAATGCTGCGCTTGCCGGAGTATTTCTTCCTGCTTTGGTACTAAAATTACTTTCCGGAATATGTCTTGGGCTTGTCTTTCTAAAAATTTATAATGGAACCGGAGATACTTTTAGCTTTTTTGAATATGCTGTAAAGTATTCCAAATTGATAACAACTGAACCTGGTGCGTTTATCAAGTTTTTCTTTGGAAATATTACCAGCGATACGTTTTTAAACTCTCAACCACGTGTCTTGGCTTTTGTCAAATTCGCATCGCTGATAACTTTTATCTCTTTTAATAACTATTGGATTGCTACAGTATATTTCTCTCTTATTTCTTTTTGTGGCTTCTTTTATTTCGCCAATAAAGTGGCATCGGCTATGCCAGAGTCTAAGTGGCATATGGCTATTGCTTTTTTATTTTTTCCTTCTGTCGTATTCTGGAGTTCGGGATTTATAAAGGAAAGTATTGTAATGTCTGCAATGCTTATTATAACTGGTAATTTTTTTTCATGGTTATATGAAAAAAAAAGTATTAAATTATTACCAGTTATTATTACTGTGCTGATGTGCGGACTTGTTTTCTTTATTAAATTCTATTATGCGGCTGTACTTATTCCTGTTTTGATAGCATTGGTAATTACACAGTATTTAAGCCGAAGAGCAGGGCTTAAATCATCAATGCAAGTGACAATATTTTTTACCCTTTTATTTAGCCTCTTTATTGCAGTATCGTTTATGAATCCATATCTCTCGATCAATACTTTCCTTCAGTCTGTATATCAAAATAATGTTGCTACAGTTCTTTTATCATCAGATGAAAAGCTTATTCATTTTTATAAGTTTACTCCTGCGATCACTTCATTTTTGATAAACCTTCCCATTGCATTATTTGCCGGCCTTTTCCGACCCCTGATATTCGAGGCCAAAAACGTATTTATGATCATAACAGGAATCGAAAACACCTGTCTCATAATTTTAAGTTTTTTTGTCTTTTTTAATCAGAAAAAGAGCAAAGGAAACACAGATATTTTGCTTGTAACAAGCGGTGTGTTTTACATAGTATTGCTTGCTTCTTTACTAGCATTCTCATCACCTAACTTAGGCACACTGGCAAGATATAAGATAGGCTTTTTGCCTTTCTTTGTTTATCTTTTATTATGGTATTCTCCTTTTGAAAAAATAATCAATAGGTTTAAAAAGCCTCTTTAAAGGCTCTATTTCGCTCCATTGGATAAAGAATATGTACGTGAAAATCCATGGATTTATAATGGATGAAATACCCAAAAGTACCACCGTTCCTAAGTGAAATAATATTCCTGCAGGAAGGAAGATCCACTTTAGTTTTTCATTCCAGAGAATGCATATAAATCCAAGTTGGAAAATCATGGCAGCAATAGACAATGCAGCGCAGAGTGCAGGATAATTCAGAATTTGCATGCCTAATGGCGCTTGATGCAGATATAAATAACTTTTAAAAGTTACCGGTGATAACCATACACCTTTGGATATAAATAATTTCTCAAGACCAGCTAGAAGGTAACAAAGGCACAATGAAAGTTTAATGAGTTGTAACGGCCAGTCAGGAAGAAGTAGAGATCCACGATTAACATTCTTCTGCTGCTGGTAAAGAAGGAAAGGCATTACAAGTCCGGCATAGTTTAAAGTTGTATAGCCATGATCGATTTTTTCAAAACTAAAGAACACAGCCTGGAAATATATGAAGGTTACCACGGCTGTGATAGCTGTAAAAACAGGATAAATGTTCAGGATACACAGTATACAACTGAGCAATAAAATTACATATAAGATCAACCCTGGTAATTCAGAAGGAAATCCGAAACCGGTTATTTTTAGTAAAAATACAGGTTTAAAGAATACTTTGATGGATGATAAAAGAATAAGATCATTATAAAATTCAAGAGAAAAATATAGCAAGGTACAATAGAATAAAGTCCTGAGGATGTTTATTTGCTGGTATTCTGTATATCCATTGAAGAATTGTCTTGTGAATTTTCTGAAAGAAATAAATTTTTCTTTTAGAAAAAGGAAAGTCGCAGAGCACGATAGTACAAAGGAAATACGGACAACCACTTGCAGAGCTTTTTCTTCAAAGAATGAAACTGGAAAACGGTTTCGCTCTGTTGCCATTCTTGGGTAAATATATTCAACCAATGAGCTAAACCAACCAGGAGCTGAACCATTAAAGTATTCTTTTACCAATGGGTTAAAGTATGTCAGATAAATTGCAGGTATAGTAAAGGCTGCAAATAGCAAAAAGAAGATCAGTACCTTGTCTTTTTTGCTCATCTTGTTTTTAATATTTCAATGATGACTGTATCAGATTGTTGAAGATTATCTCCGGGAATCTGTATTTGCTTTAATCTCCATGCATAAATAGAAGTATCAGGAATGGCTCTGCTTAATTTAAAGAGAAATTCTTTCGACTGATTTCTGTAGAAGTAATTGCCAGCGAGGTACATAAAGGATCCTGATGCCATATTAAAGTTTTTAGCATCCAAATTATGCCATTGGTGATTCTGATAATAATCTGCTTCAAATATCTTAAAAGTATCTGCTGGGCTGACAGGTTCAGCAAACATTCCAAACCTTGCAAAAGGGAAAAAATCAGTGATTAAAATAAATGGAAGAATAAGTGCTGCAATAAATCCTGTAATGATAATATTTTTTAACTTTATCTTCATTGAATACACGTACGGGAATGATCGCTAAATGAATCCTAAAAACCAATACTTTTTTTCTTCAGTTATAAAGTTACTATTTCTTACAGGATTATTAGTAGTAATCGCGATTCCTTTTTTCCTCTGGACTATGGGTTATTATGATTTTATGCATTCTATAATATTGCGCTACAATATTCAGGATAAGGAATTTGCATTAAGGCATAAATATCTGACCCCGGCTACCTTTAAGGCACTTCGCTATTTTAGCTTATTTGTAGCTTTAGTTTATGCTCTGTTTTTATCAAAACTGATTAGAAAATCAAATTCGCTGGCAAATTTAATTTCTACAAAAACCTTTAGTCTATACATAGTCATAAAAGAAGAATTATCTCTTTTAAAGAGAGGTGAAGTGATTGCATTTTCCTTTATTACACTGTTTTCCCTGCTTTTGAAACTTTGGTATTTCTTTAAAGTTCCTTTTTTGGTAGATGAAGCCTTTTCATATGTGTATTTTGTAAGTAAAGGATTTCCTGTTACAGCTAGTTATTATCCTGCTCCGAATAATCATATACTAAGTAATTTGTTGTCTTGTATAGTTCAGCTTTTTACTGACAATCCATTATTGATAATGCGCTTGCCATCTTTTATTATTTCATTATTGCTAGGAGGAGTCTTATTTCTGTTTTATAAAAAACATTTTTCTTTTTTTACGGCCATTACTGCCTATTTATTTTATTCTTTAAGTTTTGAAATGAATTTTTATGCAGTGCAAGGTAGGGGCTATTTGTTGCTGACATTGTGTGTATTCATCCTGACTATAGTTTGTTTCAAGTATACAACCACTCAGAAGGGTGCATATATTTGGATTTATACCCTTATTTCTATTGCTGGTTTTTATACAATTCCGACGTTCCTTTATCCGTTCGTCTCTTCAATGATCTTTCTTCATATTTATTTTTTTCTGAATAAAAATATTGGTCCTTTGTTTAAAATATACACTGCAACTTGTGCTGTTCTAGCAGGAGTTTTGCTGCTTTATGCGCCAGTATTTTTGGTAAGCGGAGTTTCTTCTGTAGTTTCTAACAGCTGGGTAAGACCTCTGGAATTAAGCAATTGGATCAGGGAGAGCCCTTCATATCTGGGCGACTCGATAAACTGGTTATTAAATATCGAAATGGGAGGAGGGTTATTACTGATGTTTATTATGATCTGTAATATTTTTATGCATCCCCAAAGGTCTGCAAGGAATTTTCAATTGCTGTCAATAGTTCATTTCCTTATTCCTATACTACTGATTGGAGTTCAAAGAGTATTACCATTTTTCAGAATCTGGATATATCTGATTCCAGTTGTAAGTTACTGGATCGGTGGCATATGTTCAGGCTTGAGAAAGAGCTACCTGAAGTTGACTTATATTGTAGTCTTAGTAGTAGCACTGTTATTTTCAGATCTCAGGGCGTTTAAAAATGATTTCGAATTTTATGATAAAATGAATCTGGCCCTGTCAAAAATATTTGAAGTTATTCCCCAAAATGTATATTGTGAAGAAGATACATATTATGTCTTTTTAAACTTTTATGGAATAAAGCATCATGTAGCTTTGAATGTAGATGATAATTTTGAAGCATTCATAGATTATGATTATTTGATATTAAATCCTCAAAGCAATTTTTCTCATAAAGGATATAAATTACTTGTTGAAAACCAGTATGTTGAAGTATATGTGAGAAGTAATTGAACTTTATCAGAGTTCTTAAATGTTACTGGATCGTTAATTCTTTTCAGAAACAAACTATTTTACATTTATATTTGGTAAAAAAATATGAGCATGGATAATAATCCTGTAATTATCTTCGGAGCAAAGGGACTAGGAAAAGTTGCTCTGGATATTTTTCAAAGTAATAATGTTGTTACCTATTGTTTTTTAGATGACGATGATAAACTGCACGGCAAGGAAATTTGCGATGTTGCTGTTCTTGGCCGCACAGATGATGATGGCTTTTTAAAGTACCTAGGGAAAAAATGCTCAGCTTTTGTTGCCAGTGATGATAATAAACTAAGGCAGAATCTTGTGCAGATGCTTAAGGAGAGAAGAAAGATTATGCCTGTAAATGCTGTGCATTCCAAAGCATTTATATCCGAATATTCCTTTCTCGGCTATGGCAATATGATCAATGCGGGAGCAATCATTAATAGCAATGCAAAGATCTCTAATCATTGTATTATCAGTTGCAATGCATTGATAGATTTTGATGCCCAGATTGATGATTTTGTTCAGATTGGGGCCGGAAGTATTATTAATTCAGGTGTCAAAATTGAAAAAGGAGCATTCATAGGTTCCGGAGCAATAATTATTTCCGGAGTTACTGTTGGTAAAAATGCCAGGGTGGGAGCCGGTTCTGTAGTAATTAATAATGTTAAAGACGGAGAAACAGTATTTGGCAATCCAGCAAAAGTTGTTTAGAAAAATAATCCGCTAAAATATTGGCTGTGCAATTTGTACAGCCTTTTTTATTTAATCAGTTAGTTACAAAATGCTCATTCAGAATACTGGAAAACTTTTCATCCGTTAGCGGTTTGTTCACATAACCAAAAACCCCTGAATCGTTTAATTTTTTAATATCCAGTGGATTTGTGGAAGTGGTAAGCATTACTATAACTACAGATTTTTTATCCGGAAAATCAAGAGATTTATATGCTTCAAGGAACTCGAATCCATCCATAACCGGCATATTAATGTCTAATAAAATCAACTCAGGACATTTCTGACCAGAATTTATTATTTCCTGAAGAAGGTTTAAGGCTTCCTCCCCATTAAGCACTATTTTTACCTCGTCTGCTACATTCAGCCTTTTAATTAGTTTTTCATTGATGAAATTATTGATACTATCATCGTCAACTAATAAAATGCTTTTGATTCTTTTCATGGCGGTATGAAATCTATTTTATTCTTTAGAGAAAGTAGGCTCCTCCTTCTTTAAAGGTAAATCAAAATTTGTGTAAGATTAATCTATTTTTTAAAAAAAATGAGAAGATTTTTTTAAAAAAATCTACAATATTTTTAAAATATTAATAATCAGTAATGTATGGTTTTTGTTAAAATGTACTTTTTCCAGGGCTTACTGTTACTCATTTTTTCCTTAAATGGTTAATCCTTTTAAGAGGAAAAAAGTATCCTCCGTTTTTTGATTTTTTTTTAACAGGATTGTTGATAAATGTCTTTATTGAATTATATGTTTTTGGTTTTTATTATACTTTCAATGCAGTAACTTTACTCCTCTGGTTTAAACATTAATGATATTAATTCCGGTATTTCTGTCAATCATCCTTGTCTATACTGTATTTGCAGTGTATGCAGAACGAAAAATCTCAGGGTTTATTCAGGATAGATACGGGCCTATGGAAGTGGGACCTTATGGAATATTGCAGACAATTGCCGACCTTATCAAGCTTCTGATTAAAGAAGATATAGTTCCCAAATCAGCTGACAGAAAGCTATTTATTGCGGCTCCTGCTATTATATTTTCTGCAATATTTGCTGGGTATGCTGTCCTTCCTTTTGCTCCAGGTCTGGAAGCTTCACGTGTTTCAGTCGGAGTATTTTATTTATTGGCAATCATTTCATTAGATGTAATAGGCTTATTAATGGCTGGTTGGGGGTCCAACAATAAGTTTTCATTGTATGGCGCCATCAGGGCAGTGGCTCAGATGATCTCTTATGAAGTGCCATTGAGTCTTTCCGTTCTGGCAGTTGTTATGACTTGTCAGTCGCTTGACTTGCAGGAAATAAGTTACCAGCAAAGTTTATGGATTGGCGATTATTCAAAAATATCAGATTCGAATTATTTATTTGGCATTCAAAGTTTAGATATCAATATCACAGAAGTGGGAGGATTTCTTACCTGGAATATTTTCAGAAATCCGGCATTGATGTTAAGTTTTATAGTATTTTTTGTCGCTTCACTTGCGGAATGCAATAGAGCCCCTTTTGATATTCCTGAGGCAGAATCAGAGCTTGTTGCAGGCTTTCATACAGAATATACCGGTTTTAGATTTGCAATATTATTTCTTGGGGAATATGCCATCATGCTGCTTGTATCTTTTCTTGCCTCCATATTATTTCTTGGAAGTTGGAATAGCCCTTTTCCTAATATAGCCTTTTTAAGACTTGCAGACTGGACAAATGGATATCCTGGTACTTTTTCAGGTATTGCCTGGGGAACCTTCTGGTTAATTTCAAAAGCTTTTTCTTTAATTGGTTTACAAATGGTAATCAGATGGACCTATCCTAGGCTTAGAGTAGACCAGCTCATGTTTTTATGCTGGAAAGTTCTCACTCCACTAGCATTGGTTATTATTTTAATTTCTGGTTTCTGGCGACTCATGATGAATTAAATGGAGGAAATGCATGATGACTAAAAGCCACATAAATAAAGGAGCTAAAAATACATACTGGGGAAGTATTGCAGAGGGCATTGTTTCACTTTGGACAGGTATCCTGTTAACATTGAAACATTTATTTCAGGCCCTGAAATTTAAAAGAGAACCTATAGGAGTTGAGAATAAAGATTATTTCTCCTTTGATAAAGGAATTGTTACGCTTCAATATCCGCATGAGGCCATTCCGGTTCCGGATAATGGCAGATATCGTCTACATAATGAAATAGATGATTGTATCGTCTGTGACCTTTGTGCAAAGATTTGTCCTGTAAATTGCATAGAGATAGATGCAATAAAATCGACAGAGGAAATAGGCAAAACCTCTGATGGTTCTACTAAAAGGATTTACGCCGGCACCTTTGATATTGATATGGCCAAATGTTGCTACTGTGGTTTGTGTACTACAGTGTGCCCTACAGAATGCCTTACAATGACTAAAACTTACGATTACAGTGAGTTTGATATCAGAAATATGGTTTACCATTTCACCAATCTAACACCTGATCAGGCGGAAGAAAAGAAAAAACTTTACGAAGAAAAGCAAAAGGAAAAAGTTAAACCAAAGCCTCAGGAGGCAGCAAAGCCTTCTGCTACTGAGAATGCATCAGATGCAGGAGAAAAATCAAGTTCTCCTAAACCTGCATTTAAACCTACTATAAAACCACCAGTTTCGACACCTAAGCCTGCAGAGGAAAGCATTGTGAAACCAGAGGACAAGACTGGAACTTCTGAATCAGGAGAAGTGAAGCCGGAGGAAAAGAAAGCTGCGAAACCAGTATTTAAGCCAGTAATAAAAGTTCCAGCTTCAACACCTAAACCTTCAGAGGAAGGTGACAAGAAACCAGAAGCCAAAGCTGAAACCTCAGAATCAGGAGAAATAAAGTCAGAAGAAAAGAAAGCTCCAAAGCCAGTGTTTAAGCCGGTAATAAAAGCACCGGGCTCAACTCCAAAACCTTCCGAGGAAAACAGCGAAAAGCCAGAAAACAAGATAGAGGCTTCAGAAACAGAAGAAGTGAAGGCGGAAGATAAGAAAGCTCTGAAGCCGGTCTTTAAACCGGTTATTAAACCTCCTGTTCCCAAAGCTCCTCAAACCGGGGAAACACAAGGTGAGCAAGAGAATAAGCAAAATACTGCTGAAGAAAAGAAAGAAGGTTCAGATGAATCCAAATCCGAGGAAGTTAAGAAACCGGTCAAGCCGATATTTAAACCTGTAATTAAGCCAAAACCTAAGCAGGAAGGAGAGCAAGGTGATCAATAATCCTGAAATTTACTTTTTCTATTTCTTTGCCAGTATAATCGTGGGCTCAGCTTTGTTTTTACTTATTACAAAAAATGTAGTTTACTCTGCCTTTGCCTTACTGAGTACTTTGTTGGGAGTTGCCGGATTATTTGTACTGGCATCTGCCGACTTTCTGGGTATCATGCAAATCGTCATCTACATAGGCGGAGTGTTATTGCTTTTTATGTTTGCGATCATGTTTGCAAATAAACTTACAGGCCATCATTATATCATTACAGAGCATAAAAACCTTCTTTCTGGAATTATCCTTGGCATTGTGGTTTTTATTATTTTTGCCACAGCTATTTTAAATGCAGGGTATAAAGAGCATCTTTCATATTATCCGAATAAAAGCACAATTTCAGGTATAGGTATTGAGCTTATGACAGCATATGTCTTACCATTTGAATTTGCAGGAGTGTTTCTTTTCGTAGCATTGATTGGGGCTTCCATTGTAGCGGGGTATTTAATAAAAGACAAAATTAAAAAATGATTCCATCAACTCCTTTTCTGATAATTGCAGCTTTCCTTTTTTCTATAGGTATCATAATACTTATAATAAAAAGAAATGCAATTGCAGCATTGATGGGAATAGAGTTGATGCTCAATGCGGTGAACATCAATCTTGTCGTTTTTAGCAATCTGAACAAACAGATGGACGGACAAATGTTCGTAATTTTTGTGATAGTGGTTGCTGTGGCGGAAGCTGCTGTGGGATTAGCTTTGTTACTTCAGGTGTATAAAAGTTATAAAACTTCAGACCTGGATAAAATTACTAAATTAAAAGGCTAGGTCAGACATGAATTCATATTTAATAACAGACCTTGACAACCTCGTATATTTCTCCCTGATTGCGGCATTGTTACCGCTAAGCGCTTTTTTTATTCTGTTTTTTTTCGGGAAAAAATTGCCACGCAAAGGTGACTGGCTTGCTACATTATTGATAGGTTTTTCTTTTATTCTCTCATTACTTATTTTCTTTTCTGTGTGGGAGGGAAGGGCAGGTTCCATGAACTTCAAATGGATATCTCTGTCCGGTATTTCTGAAAATGCATTTTCTATATCTGTGAGCATTGATAAGTTATCAAGCTTTATGATATTGACGGTTTGTCTCATTTCATTGTTGGTGCACTTATACTCAATGGAGTATATGAAGGGGAAATTGAATTATACCCGATACTTTCCTTATCTGTCGATATTTACATTTGCAATGCTTGGCCTGGTTATCTCAGATAATCTTCTGATTACTTTTATGTTCTGGGAATTGGTTGGCTTTACATCTTATTTATTGATTGGCTTCTGGTTTACTAAAGAAGAGGCTGTTAAAGCAAGTAAAAAAGCCTTTCTTTTCAACAGGATAGGAGATCTTGGCTTTTTACTGGCTTTAATGATTATATGGTCATTTGCTGGTACTTTTGAGTTCCAATACCTGGGTGATAGTTTTGAAGATCAAAGTATATGGTTTACCATTGCAGGATTAGGTTTGGTGCTTGCATGTATAGGTAAGTCAGCTCAATTCCCTTTGTATGTTTGGCTTCCGGATGCAATGGAAGGGCCGACTCCAGTGTCAGCATTAATTCACGCAGCTACAATGGTTGCAGCTGGTATATTCCTTCTTGCAAAGGTATTCTTCCTCTTAAGTGAAGATGTGCTTACAACAATAGCGACAATAGGATCCACTACTATGTTAATGAGCGCTCTCCCTGCTTTGTTTCAGAATGATATTAAAAAAGTACTTGCTTATTCTACAATTTCTCAATTAGGATATATGTTTGTTGGGATAGGGGCAGGAGTGCCAGAGGCTGCTTTATTCCATTTATTTACCCATGCTTTTTTTAAAGCAGGTTTGTTTCTTTCTGCCGGTGCAGTTATTCACTATATGCATGATATAAAACATATATTGTTTCATGAAGGTGTTTATAATGATTTTGACGCACAGGATATGAGACTTATGGGTGGGTTAAGGAATAAATTACCACTTGTATTCATTGTTTTTATAGTATGTTCTTCATCTTTGGTCGGATTGCCATTGTTATCAGGTTTTCTTTCAAAAGAAGCAATTATTGGAGCGGCGTTTAACTGGGCTGATTCATACAGTAATGCCAATAATAGCCTTGTTTATTATCTGATTCCATTATCTTGTTTGGTAACCGCATTTTTCACTGCTCTTTACATGATAAGACAGCTTATTATGGTTTTTTTCGGGGATTTCAGACTTGAGAACCTCATACCATATCTAAGTGCAAAGCATGAGCATCACCATCAATCACTTTTGATTTCATTGCCTTTGGTAGTACTTTGTTTGTTATCCTTTGCACTACCATATTCTTTAAATCCATTTTCACCTCAATCCAGCTGGTTCTTAAAGGAATTTAACCAAATATTTGAAAGTAATCTTGAGTTTGCCCATTGGGTAACATACACTACTGTATTATTGGCTTTGGCCGGAATTCTGCTGGGTATATTTATATATAGAAATAAAGTTTATATATCGGATAAAGTAGAAAAATCAGATGTAACGGAATTGTTCGGGCAAAACTGGTACCTTGAAAAATTCTATTATAAGGCAATGGTTGTACCTGGCTTTCGATTGGCCTTTTATACAACCAAAATTGATTATCTGATTGACAGATTATTGGAAGGCGCAGCTATCACATATGTAGTACTAAGTCATATTATGGCATGGTTTGATAAAAACATTATTGATGGCCTTATTAGGTTGATGGCAAACCTTGCAGCCTTTATTTCGGGATTTTTCAGGAATTTACAATCCGGAAAAGTTCAACAGTACTTTGTGTATACGCTTGCTACAGTAATGATATTAATTTATATCTTTTTCAATTGGACGAAATAGCAGGCTATGAATAATGAATTAAAATATTTGCTGAAATAATTTATTACCCATCGTGACTGAAAAAGTGTTAAGTATACTGATATTTTTACCTCTTGTAGGTTTAATCCCTTTACTGGTACTGCCGAAAAGCAAATCCGGTATTTATAAATACATTAACCTGGCGGTATGTTTATTACAAATCGTACTGGCGACTTTTGTTTTTTGTATTTACTCAAAACCAGGCCTTGTAACAGATCCTATCTATGGCTTGTTTAAACTGACTGAGCGACTTAACTGGATTACCATAGACCTTGGAAATGTAGGACGCCTTTCAATAAATTATTTCATTGGTCTAGATGGATTAAATGTTACGATGGTATTATTGTCTGCTATTGTAATGCTTATTGCAGCAATATCTTCCTGGTCAGTAGAAAAGCATCTTAAGGGATATTATGCACTTCTCCTTATTCTGAACACATCAGTTTTAGGTTGCTTTCTTTCTCTTGACCTGTTTTTGTTCTTTCTGTTTTTTGAATTTATGCTTCTTCCGATGTATTTCCTTATTGGAATATGGGGAGGGCCGAGGAGAGAATATGCTTCAATAAAGTTTTTCTTATATACACTTGCAGGTTCGTTATTGATCCTGGCTGTAATTATCGGATTATATTTTTCTGTTGCAGATCCAGTGGAAACCTCTGTCAGATTAGGATTGGCAGAAAACATAGAAGCCGTTACTGTAAATGATGTTTCGAATGTACAAGGCATGCTTCAAAGCAAGCAGATTCCAAAAAGAGCAGTCGTGCATTCATTTAATATACCGGATATGACCAATCCTAAAAATTTTATTCCGGGATCTGTCTTTCACGTATTTACTAAAATCAACTTTATGGGGCTGCCAATTCGTATGGCAGCATTCCTCGCATTGTTATTAGGATTTTTGATTAAACTACCGGCTGTTCCCTTTCATACATGGTTGCCGGATGCTCACGTAGAAGCTCCGACTCCTGTATCAGTTATTCTGGCCGGTATTCTGCTAAAAATAGGAGGATATGGTCTGATACGAACTGTATTGCCGGTATTTCCTGAAGGATTAGTTTATTTCGGTTGGCTCATTTCATTTCTGGCAGTATTGTCTATAGTTTATGCAGCAATGAATGCATTGGGAATGAAAGATCTGAAGAAAATGATCGCATATTCATCTGTATCGCATATGGGCTTTGTTCTGCTCGGTATTGCCAGTGGTACACCTGAAGGTATCAATGGTGCGATTTTTCAGATGTTCAGTCACGGGATTTTATCAAGCGGGTTGTTTCTTGCTGCAGGGGTACTTTACGACAGGACACATGACAGAGGAATTGAAAATTACAGAGGACTTGCCTCTAAAATGCCCGTTTATACAATCGCAGTAACAATACTATTTTTCGCATCTCTTGGATTACCTGTGTTTTCAGGTTTCATAGGAGAATTGTTTTCATTGTTGGGAGCATTTCATTCTTCAACCACTAATGGCCTTGTTCCATATTGGATGTCAATAACAGCAGTTCTTGGTATTCTGATCGGAGCAACCTATTTCTTATGGACTTTACAAAGAATGTTCTTTGGAAAATTCTGGATTTCAAAAAATATTACATACAATAATAAATTTAATGATCTGGATTCAAGAGAAATGATCATGCTTGTACCATTGATTGTAATTACTCTGGTACTTGGTGTTTTTCCTGGGATTCTTCTTGAACCCGTTTCTGATTCAGTAGAGGTTCTAATAGGACAGATTTTCAGCTCAGGGCTGGATCATCTGAAAACTATGCAAAATTTCAGGTCTCTGTAATACTAGAAAAATACAAAATTTAACAAATGGAAAATGGCGATTTGTGTATTAAATAAGTTGTCGGTTTTTCAGATAAACAAATACTAAAATAATGAAAGAACAACTCTTTCATATTCTGCAAAGTACCGGATTTATAGGGCCGGAATTATTTCTGGTTTCCCTGTTTGTATTACTATTAATTATCCAGATTATATATCCCAAAACAGGACAAACTGTTTTTGCCGGTATGAGTTCGTTGGGTTTTGTAATATATTTAAAACTTGTTCTGGATCAGCTGCTATTAGTGCAATTGGAGGGTTCGAGAGAGATTTATTATGAAATGCTTTCATTAGATAAATGGTCTCTGTTTTTTAAATTCCTTTTTGCAATAGCTGGATTAATTACCTCCTTTTTCTCAATAGTTTCGCTGGATACAAAGAAGATGGAATCTGGAACAGGAGAATATAATTCATTTATAGTAATACTTATTGCAGGCCTTTCATTTCTTGTAATGGCAGATAATTTCCTGATTATTTATCTTGCAATAGAGCTTATTTCAATATCCTCTTTTGTACTTACCTTTTATGGTAAAAAGGAAAAGAGTGCTGAAGCGGGTTTTAAGTATTTTATCTTTGGTGCATTCTCTTCAGCATTAATGCTTTATGGAATTTCTCTTGTTTATGGACTTACAGGGTCTTTGATATTTACTGATTCAATATTTATAGAGGGAGTTAGAAAAGCACAGGAATTTCCACTGTTTCTTGGATTTATATTAATCCTTTCCGGCTTCCTTTTTAAAATCGCATCAGTGCCATTCCATGAGTGGACCCCGGATGTATATGAGGCCGCTCCTTATCCGGTGGCAGCTTTATTTTCTATTGCCCCAAAAGCAGGAGCAATGGCTGTTCTCTTTAAATTTTCATATACATTTTTTAAAATTTCGCCTTTCCATTACAATTGGAAAGTAATGATAGCAGCATTTGCCATTCTAAGTCTTACAGTTGGAAATTTTGCTGCTTTATTTCAAAAAAATGCAAAGAGGATGCTAGCCTATTCCTCAATTGCACATACAGGATTTATACTTTTAGGTTTATTTGCATTAAACCAGTTGGCAGTGAAAGCATTAATGTTTTATCTGTTAATTCTATTACTTATGAACTTCGCCGCTTTTTTATTGGTTGAAAAATTAGCAGGATATACCGGATCAGATGACATATCTGGTTTTAACGGAGCAGGAAGAAAATTACCATTTATCGGAACCTTAGCAGTAATTATAATGATATCATTGACAGGATTGCCACCTACTGCAGGATTTTATGCGAAATTCTTAGTTTTTTCAGCCCTTTGGGAAAGTTATCAATCATCCGGAATAACATTAAATCTTGTGATTTTGATGGCTGGTTTGCTCAATACTGTGCTGGCACTTTTTTATTATTTGCGAATACCATATTACCTGTATTTCCGCAAAGCAGAAAATAATAACCTTATACTTACATCGACCATTTCTGCATCTGATATTTTCGTATCTTTATTATCGATTCCATTGCTGGTTTTATTCTTCAAACCGAACTGGTTAATTAATCTAGTAGAAACGTTTTTGAATTGATCTAATACAGGCAGCTTACTAAGCTATTATATGAGTGACGCAATAAAACACGAATGCGGTATCGCTTTAATCAGGTTACGTAAACCTTTTTCTTATTACATAGAAAAATACGGAACCCCGATGTACGGCATCAATAAGCTGTACCTCCTGATGGAAAAACAGCACAACAGAGGCCAGGATGGAGCCGGCGTTGCAGCTGTAAAAATAGGTGTTCCTGAAGGAAAAAGGTACATCAGCCGTTACAGGTCTGTTGATCCTCAACCTATATCTGTGATTTTTAATAAAATCAACAGAAAATTCAGAAAAGCTCTAAGAGATAATAAAGATAAATACCTGGATGCAGATTGGATTCTTGAAAATACTGCATTTGCCGGTGAAGTTTTAATGGGGCATCTCCGTTATGGAACTCACGGAAGCAATGAAATTGAAAACTGCCATCCGTTCCTAAGGCAAAGTAACTGGAGAAGCCGTAACCTGGTAGTGGCAGGAAACTTCAATATGACCAATGTGGATGAGCTTTTCAATAAACTCGTTGAACTTGGCCAACATCCTAAAGAAAAAAATGATACAGTTACAGTTCTTGAAAAAATAGGACACTTCCTTGATGAAGAAAATCAACTGTTATTCAATAAATTTAAAAACCAGCATAGCAATCACGAAATTTCCTCTTTAATTGAAGATGAACTTGACCTTCAAAGAGTTCTGATGCGTTCTTGCAAAGATTTTGATGGCGGATATGCAATGGCTGGAATGACAGGCTATGGCGCTTCTTTTGTTGCAAGAGACCCTGCCGGTATCAGACCTGCTTATTACTATGCTGATGATGAAGTGGTTGTTGTAGCATCAGAAAAGCCTGCTATTAAAATTGCTTTCAATATCAACTATGATCAGATAAAAGAAATTGAGCCAGGTCATGCTCTTATAATAGAGAAAAATGGTGACTATGCTCAAAAACAGTTTATAGATCAGTTAGAGAAAAAATCCTGCAGCTTTGAAAGAATATATTTCTCCAGAGGCTCTGATCCTGAAATTTATCAGGAAAGAAAAATGCTGGGTAAATTACTCGTACCTCAGGTCCTTGAAGCTGTTAATTTTGATTTAGAGAATACAGTATTTTCTTATATTCCTAATACAGCTGAAACAGCCTTTTTGGGTATGATGGAAGGTATAGAGGATTATCTGACTCAGTACAGAAAAAAGGTAATTCTTGAAGGCAAGCCAAATGGGGTTGATCCTGAAAAAGTATTGTCTTTAAAACCAAGAGTTGAAAAGCTTGTAATAAAAGATGCCAAACAAAGATCATTCATTGTTGCAGACAGTGAGCGAGATAAGTTCGTAACAAACCTTTATGATACTACTTATGATGTAATCAAAAAAGGTAAAGATACCATTGTCATCATTGATGATTCAATTGTTCGCGGAACTACTCTTGAAAGAAGCATTATTCAGATGCTTGATAAGCTTGGACCTAAAAAGATTGTAATAGTTTCTTCATCACCTCAGATAAGGTTCCCTGACTGCTACGGAATAGATATGTCCAAGATGAAAGAGTTCGTTGCTTTCCGCGCTGTGCTTGAATTGTTAAAAGAATCGGGAAGAGAATTTCATCTGGAAGATGTATATGAACAATGTAAAGGAGCTATCCAGACTTTAAGTGGAAATATGGAAAATCATGTGAAGAATCTTTACGCTCAGTTTTCATATGATGAAATCTCTCAAAAAGTATCTGAGATCGTAACTCCTAAAAACTGTAAAGCAAAGGTTCAGGTCGTATTTCAGACAATAGATAACCTTCATAAAGCCTGTCCGAAGCATATCGGTGACTGGTATTTCACCGGTGACTATGCAACTCCTGGCGGAAACAGAGTAGCTAATAAAGCCTACATGTTCTTTATGGAAGGAAAAACTGTTAGAGCATATTAATAAATAAGACTTTATATTATTGATAATAAAAAAAGAGCAGTTAAGTTGCTCTTTTTTTATGTCTTTTTATTAAATTTTTTTTGATCACTTAAACAGCGAAGCTCTCACCGCAGCCGCAGGTTCTGCTTGCATTAGGATTAATAAACTGGAAACCTTTTCCGTTTAATCCATCAGAAAAATCAAGAGTTGTACCCAAAAGGTAAAGAAGGCTTTTTTTGTCAACAAGAATTTTTATTCCTTTATCTTCAAAAACCTGATCTGCCGGGTTAATCTGATTATCAAACTTCAGATCATACATTAAACCTGAGCAACCCCCACCATTAACAGCTACTCTGATATTGTAATCGTCTGTATAACCTTCTTTTTGTTTCAGGTCATAGACATGTTCTTTGGCTTTTTCTGTAATATTAATCATGATTAGAACATTTTTATGGTTAAATCGGAAACACACTTATTTTAGAATAAGTTCATTTCAAAACACCTAAATTTACTAATTATTACTAAAAATCCTGATAATTGGCGAACCTTTAATATTTATGAAAAACCTCGAACATATAGGCATTGCTGTAAAAAGTATTGAAGCATCTATTCCGCTTTTTTCTAAGCTATTAAATACAGAACCATATAAAGAAGAATTTGTAGAAGGTGAAAAAGTAAGAACCCTTTTTTTTAATTGTGGAAATGTCAAGATAGAGCTTTTAGAGTCAATATCAGAAGACGGGGCTATTGCAAAATTTATTGAAAAGAGAGGTGAGGGGATTCATCATCTGGCATTTGAAGTAGAAGACATTCATCAAGAAATGCTGAGGATGAAAGAGGAAGGTTTTACTCTTTTAAATGAACAGCCGAAAACTGGTGCGGATAATAAACAGATTTGTTTTTTGCATCCCAAAACCACCGGGGGTACTCTTATTGAGCTTTGCCAGGAAAATAAAAAGGGATCATAACGATCCCTTTTTAATAATTTATTATCCGTTTTATCTTAAACGGTCATAGACCAGTGATAGGAGAAATCAGAAGAAAAAGATAGATTTACATCTTAATTTGTCCGCTTTTTCTCATTTTGTTTACCTTCTTAGCATTCTTCTTACACTTTGGATTAGCTCTTACACAAGAAGTTGCTGAAAATGAGAAAGCAAAAAGAACAAGGAAAATTGAGAGTATCGTTGCTTTTTTCATATTAATATGTTTTTCGATTGATTGATGCTTGGCAAATTTAAATGAAATCTTAGATAAAGTAAATAAATAAGATTTGCAAAACTTATACAATATACAAAAAAAATCTGATGGAAAATAGTAAAAGGACGGAATTAAGTGATTTAGGAGAATTTGGATTAATTAATCGTTTAAAAGAAAAAGTTGTTTTAAGGAATCCTGAAACTCAAACAGGCATTGGAGATGACGCAGCTGTTATTGAAAACAGGAATGAATTGACATTAGTGTCTACAGATATTCTTGCCGAAGGTATTCATTTTGACCTTACTTATACTCCATTAAGACACTTGGGGTATAAAGCTGTTGCAGTAAACGTTTCTGATATAGCTGCAATGAATGGTATACCAAAGCAAATTGTGGTAGGGATTGCACTAAGTAACAGATTCTCTCTTGAAGCAATAGAAGAATTGTACATGGGAATTAATCAGGCATGCGAAGATTATAAGGTGGATCTGGCTGGTGGAGATACTACCTCTTCAAGGTCTGGTCTGGTAATTTCAGTAACGGTGCTTGGCGAAGCAAAAAAAGAAGAAGTGGCATATAGATCAGGAGCTCAGGTAAATGACTTGATATGTGTGACAGGCGACTTAGGTGGTGCTTACATCGGATTACAATTGCTAGAAAGAGAAAAACAGGTATTCAAGCAGGATCCTGAAATGCAACCCCAGCTTACAGATAAGGAATATGTGGTAAGAAGACAACTGAAGCCAGAGGCGAGAATGGATGTAACCTATGACCTGAAAGAGCTTAAAATTAAACCTACCTCTATGATTGATATTTCAGATGGATTGGCGAGTGAGCTTCTGCATATATGCAAGGCATCTACTGTCGGTGCCAGAATCTATGAGGATAAGCTTCCGGTGGACAGCATGACCTTTGATACTGCCAGAGAGTTCAATCTTGATCCTACTACGGTTGCGCTTAATGGAGGAGAGGATTATGAATTGTTGTTTACTGTAAATCAAAGTGCATTTGATAAGATTAAAAATCATCCCGATATTACAATCATTGGCCATATCACTGAGCATTCGGACGGAGTGCAACTGATTACCGGAGGAGGTAATATCTTCCCTATAAAAGCTCAGGGCTGGGCACATTTTTAACAATCTTTAAACCATAATCTGAGATGGATAAATTTCAGATTATGGTTTTACATGAATCTGGCAGGGAATATTATGCCTATAATTTTCATTTTTTTTATTTTTTAATCCATATGATAAGCAATATATTGCTTTCAAAATAGGATCTATTTAAGATTACGTTTAAAACATTTCCTATCCTTTCGGGTTTGCTCTTTGGTAAAAAAGTATTATTTGCCAATTGAAGTATGTTATCAAATTTCCAATTAGGAAAAATAAGTCCAGGTAAATTTTTCAGAGTAATTGATTTATGAAAGTAAAAGCTGCTACAAAGGAAGTCTCTTCTTTAGATGAAGAGTTGCTCAGAGTTTTGACCGAAATTAAAAATGGTAACTTTTCAGCCAGGATGGCATTGGATCAGACAGGTATAAAAGGAAAAATTTCCGATACCATGAATACCATTGTCGAAATGAATGAGCGCTTCATGGAGGAGCTCACTGAGGCTGCTATCATAATAGGTAAAAACGGACAACTTGAGCACCGGATCTCATTTACTGATGGAAAAGGAGCCTGGAAAGAAGGTACTAATTCTATTAATGCACTAATCACCGATTTAGTGCAACCAACTATAGAAATTGCTGATGTAATCAGTTCAGTTGCCAAAGGTAATCTTTCCAATACAATGCCTCTGGCAGTCAGTAATCATAAGCTGAAAGGAGAATTTTACAGGATTGCTAAAGAGGTAAATGACATGGTGAAGCAGCTGAACCTCTTTTCAATGGAAGTTACCCGTGTGGCAAGGGAAGTGGGGGCGGAAGGAAAATTGGGGGGACAAGCTAAAGTTAAAGGTGTAGCTGGGGTTTGGAAAGATCTTACGGATTCTGTAAATCTGATGGCCGGTAACCTTACTGACCAGGTAAGAAATATTGCGGAAGTTACCACTGCTGTTGCTAAAGGTGATTTGTCAAAAAAAATCACTGTTGATGTAAAAGGAGAAATTCTTGAATTGAAGAATACCATCAATACCATGGTGGACCAGCTTAACTCTTTCTCTTCGGAGGTAACCCGTGTGGCTCTTGAAGTGGGTACAGAGGGAAAGCTAGGCGGACAGGCGCAGGTGAAAGGGGTGGCGGGTACGTGGAAAGGCCTTACAGACTCCGTGAATCAAATGGCCAGCAACCTTACCGCTCAGGTGCGTAACATTGCAGATGTAACCACAGCCGTTGCAAAAGGAGACTTATCAAAAAAAATCACTGTTCAGGTAAAAGGCGAAATTCTTGAGTTGAAAAATACCATTAATACCATGGTGGATCAATTGAACTCATTCGCATCAGAAGTAACTCGGGTGGCTCTGGAAGTAGGTACTGAAGGGAAACTAGGTGGACAGGCCAAAGTAAAAGGAATTGGTGGAGTCTGGAAGGATCTTACTGATTCTGTAAACCAGATGGCGAGTAACCTTACCGCTCAGGTGCGTAACATTGCTGATGTAACAACTGCTGTAGCCAAAGGAGACTTATCAAAGAAAATCACTGTAAATGTAGAAGGTGAAATCCTTGAATTGAAAAATACCATTAATACGATGGTGGATCAATTGAACTCTTTTGCTTCAGAAGTAACCCGCGTGGCATTGGAAGTAGGTACAGAGGGTAAACTAGGCGGCCAGGCAAAAGTGAAAGGAGTTGGTGGGGTATGGAAAGATCTTACAGATTCTGTGAATCAAATGGCCAGCAATCTTACAGCTCAGGTACGTAACATCGCAGATGTAACAACTGCTGTAGCAAACGGAGATCTTTCCAAGAAAATTACAGTAAATGTCGAAGGGGAAATTCTTGAATTAAAGGAAACCATTAACACGATGGTGGATCAGTTGAACTCCTTTGCTTCCGAGGTAACCAGAGTTGCTGTGGAAGTGGGTACTGAAGGTAAACTTGGTGGTCAGGCTAAAGTAAGGGACGTTGGAGGTGTATGGAAAGACCTTACAGATTCTGTAAATCAGATGGCCAGCAATCTTACAGCTCAGGTGCGTAACATTGCTGATGTTACTACAGCAGTGGCTAACGGTGATCTTTCAAAGAAAATTACAGTTAACGTAGAAGGGGAAATTCTTGAACTTAAAAATACCATCAATACGATGGTGGATCAGCTAAACTCCTTCGCATCTGAAGTTACGCGTGTGGCTTTGGAAGTAGGAACAGAAGGGAAGCTGGGAGGACAAGCTAAAGTGCGCGATGTCGGAGGTGTTTGGAAAGACCTTACTGATTCTGTAAATCAGATGGCGAGCAATCTCACCGCTCAGGTGCGTAACATTGCGGAAGTAACGACTGCCGTGGCAAAAGGTAATCTTTCAAGGAAAATTACCGTGGATGTTAAGGGTGAAATTCTTGAATTGAAAAATACCATTAATACCATGGTGGATCAGTTGAATGCATTTGGTTCTGAAGTAACCCGTGTTGCCCGTGAAGTAGGTTCTGAAGGAAAGCTGGGCGGTCAGGCTTATGTACCTGGTGTGGCTGGTACCTGGAAAGACCTTACTGATTCTGTAAATAAAATGGGAGGCAATTTAACTGCCCAGGTAAGAAATATCGCAGAGGTAACGACTGCCGTGGCAAAAGGTGATCTATCAAGGAAGATTGAAGTAAATGTAAAAGGAGAAATCCTTGAACTTAAAAATACCATCAATACAATGGTGGACCAGTTGAGGGCCTTCGCATCTGAAGTAACCCGTGTGGCAAGGGAAGTAGGTACGGAAGGTAAACTGGGTGGTCAGGCAAGTGTGGAAGGGGTTGGAGGAGTTTGGAAAGACCTTACAGATTCTGTAAACCAGATGGCTGGTAATCTTACTGCTCAGGTACGTAACATCACAGACGTTGCGATAGCTGTGGCAAATGGTGACATGTCTAAGAAAATTACCGTTGATGTGCGTGGAGAAATCCTTCAGCTGAAAGAAACCATCAATACAATGGTGGACCAGTTGAGAGCATTTGCATCTGAAGTAACCCGTGTGGCTAGGGAAGTAGGTACTGAAGGAAAACTGGGCGGACAAGCATTCGTTCCTGGTGTTGCAGGTATTTGGAAAGATCTTACTGATTCTGTAAACCACATGTCCGGTAACCTGACTTCCCAAGTGCGTAATATTGCGGAAGTAACGAAAGCTGTGGCAAGTGGCGACCTTTCTAAAACCATCATGGTGGATGTAAAAGGTGAAATTCTTGATTTGAAAAATACCATCAATACCATGGTGGATCAGCTGAACTCCTTTGCATCTGAGGTAACACGTGTGGCAAGGGAAGTAGGTTCTGAAGGTAAACTGGGCGGACAGGCACAGGTAAAAGGTGTAGCAGGTACATGGAAAGATTTAACAGATAGTGTAAACTTCATGGCATCTAACCTTACCAGTCAGGTGAGAGGTATTGCTAAAGTTGTAACTTCTGTAGCTAAAGGTAATCTGAAACAAAAATTAAATATTAATGCATCAGGTGAAGTATCTCAGTTGACAGATACAATCAACGAGATGATTGATACACTTGCTATTTTTGCTGATCAGGTAACAACTGTTGCGAAGGAAGTAGGAGTGGAAGGACGATTGGGCGGGCAGGCTAGTGTGCCTGGGGCTTCAGGTATCTGGAAAGATCTTACTGAAAACGTAAACCAGCTTGCAGCAAATCTTACTACTCAGGTAAGATCTATTTCAGAAGTAGCATCTGCTGTAACCAAAGGAGATTTAACAAGAACCATCAGAGTAGAAGCAAGAGGAGAGGTTGAGGCGCTTAAAGATACCATCAATCAGATGATTGCTAATCTTAAGGAAACAACCCTTAGAAACCACGAGCAAGACTGGCTCAAATCCAACCTTGCTAAATTCACTCAAATGCTTCAGGGGCAAAGAGACACGAATACTGTGGCTAAGAAAATCCTTTCAGAACTTGCTCAGGTTGTTGTGGCTCAGAAAGGATCATTCTATATCTTGAATGATGAAGGAGATCAGGTGAAGCTGAAACTATTCGCTTCCTATGCAGATGACACTACAATTCCAAGAGAATTTAATATTGGTGAAGGTCTTGTTGGGCAGTGTGCTCTGGAAAAAGAAAAGATACATCTACAAAATGTTCCTGTAGATTATCTTAAAATAAGCTCAAGCCTTGGAGAAGCAAGTCCTCTGTCAATTATAGTGCTTCCGGTATTGTTCGAAAATCAGATTAAGGCGGTAATTGAACTGGCTTCTTTTGATACATTCTCCAGTACTCACCTTGATTTCCTTGATCAGCTGACAGAAAGTATCGGTATAGTAATTAACACTATTGAAACTAATACAAGAACTGAAGAACTGCTTATTCAGTCTCAGTCACTTGCAGACGAACTTACCAGAACAAACGAAGAGCTTCAGGATAAAGCCTTCCTGTTGGAGAAACAGAAGCAGGAAGTAGAAGAGAAAAACAGAGTTATTGAAGAAGCAAGAAGATCTCTGGAAGACAAGGCTGAACAGCTTACTCTGACTTCTAAATATAAATCTGAGTTCTTGGCAAATATGTCTCATGAGCTGAGAACTCCACTTAACAGCTTGTTGATACTTGCTCAGCAACTGTTTGAGAATCCTGAAGGAAATCTCTCGGATAGACAGGTTAATTATGCTCGTACCATATATTCATGCGGAGACGACCTAATCCAATTGATTAATGATATTCTTGATCTTTCTAAAATTGAATCAGGATATATCTCTATTCAGGTATCTAAAATTCCTATCAGTGAAATTACAGGCTTTGTTGAGACAACATTTAAGCCTGTTGCTGAAACTAAAAAAGTTAAGTTCAATATTTTAGTTGAAGACCTTACTGAGTCAATTGAAACGGATATGCAGAGGCTAAATCAGATATTAAAAAATCTGCTTTCCAATGCATTTAAGTTTACTGAAAAAGGAGAAGTCAGATTAAAAATATACAATGCTGAGAGATCCTGGAAACAAAGAAACAGACAGCTTGAAAATGCAGATAAAGTTATTGCCTTTGCAATTTCAGACACAGGTATCGGTATTCCGATTGACAAACAGAATATTATTTTTGAGGCCTTTCAGCAGGCAGAAGGATCTACTTCAAGAAAGTATGGTGGAACAGGCCTTGGGCTTTCGATTTCAAGAGGTCTTGCAGAGCTGTTAGGTGGAACTATAGAACTTGAAAGTGAAGTAGACAAGGGTAGTACATTCATACTATATATTCCTGTAAAATCTACTCCGGAAGATTTGAAGATAACTAAGGTGCCGGAGACAAAAATTGTTTCACTGGATACTGTTAATTCCGGAACAGCTAAAACATTGGGAAGTTTTCTAAATCCTTCTGAAGGGGGAGGTCTGGATATTGAGATTCCTGACTTTGAGTTGCTGTCTGAAATGTTTCCTGATCCTGGTGATGATAGAAATACACTAAAGCTTGGAGATAGTGTGATTATGATTGTTGAGGATGATCAGAGGTTTGCAAAGATTATTCTTGATAAAGCCCATGATTATGGTTTTAAAGCAATTATTGCTGCGAGCTATGGGGAAGTCTTTGAAATGGCCATTACCTATAAACTGGCTGCTGTTACTTTGGATATCAAGATGCCAGGTGTAAGTAGTGGATGGCGGGTACTTGATCTCTTCAAAAATGATCCTAACCTTCGTCATATTCCTGTGTATATGATTTCAGGGGAAGAAAATGCAGATCTGGCATACCATAGAGGCGCCAGAAGCTTTTTGATGAAGCCAGTGAAAAAAAATGTACTCGATGAGTTATTTAGGGATATCCAGGAATTTCATTCAAGAAAGACCCGAAATCTCCTCGTAGTGGAGGATAATGAAATTGATTCTTCAAGAATTAAAGATCTTTTTTTACAGATTCAGACTATCAATGTGACGGTTGTTTCTACAGGTAAAGAAGCAGTGAGTGAGTGGTATGCAAACGGTTTTGATGCGATAATACTGGATTATAAACTGCCAGATGTTGAAGTGAAAGACCTTATAAGTCAGTTTAATGATAAGAAGCAACTTCAGTATACGCCGGTGATATTATATACTGCTAAGGAGTTTTCTCCGGCAGAAGCAAATCAAATAAAAAAAATAACCAAAAGTATTCTTTTAAAGGATGTAAATTCGCTGGATAAATTGCTTGAGGAGGCTATCATTCATATGCATATTTCATTTAATGATTTACCTCTGGATATTAAAAACCGAATAATAAAAATACAGCGAGAAGAAGATATTTTAAATGGAAAGAATGTTTTAGTGGTAGATGATGATATCAGGAATCTTTTCGCTTTAACCACTGTTTTTGAAAGATTAAATATCAATTCCATTACTGCTGAAAGTGGTAAAGAAGCAATAAATATCTTAAATAGCAACGATAAGGTTGATCTGATTCTAATGGATATAATGATGCCTGAGATGGATGGATATGAAACAATTCAAAAGATCAGAAGAGAAAATAAGAATTTTAATCTTCCTATAATTGCTGTCACTGCAAAGGCCATGAAAGGCGACAGGCAGAAATGTATTGAGGCCGGTGCTTCGGATTATATTACTAAACCTGTTAAAATCGATCAGCTTTTAGCTTTGATGCGAGTATGGATGAGAAAATAATTAAAGTGAATCTTTAAAATTATTAAGGAATTGGAAACCAGGCCCGAGATTAAAGTATTACTAGTAGATGACCGGGAGGATAATTTGTTCTCAATGAGCACTGTCCTTGAAAGGGATGGGTATGTAATCCGCACAGCAAGGTCGGGAAGGGAAGCGTTGAAGATTCTTTTGAAAGAACATGATTTCACCCTCATCTTGCTAGATGTGCAGATGCCGGATCTCTCCGGATATGAAACTGCTTCTCTGATCTATGAAAGAGATAAGCTCAAGCATATTCCGGTTATTTTTGTAACTGCTCACAGCTATAGTGATGAATATGTCTATAAAGGCTATCAGGCAGGGGCGGTAGATTATATTTATAAACCAATAAACCCTGAACTTTTAAGGGCTAAGGTGAATGTTTTTGCTGAATTATACAGGAAAACCCATTTGCTTGTAGCTCATGAGAAGCAACTCAGGGAAATGAACAATGAACTTGAGGATCGTGTAAGGCAAAGAACAGAAGAACTAACGGATAAAAACGTAGAACTGGAGAAAGCCAACTTCGAATTGAAGAAGGTAAACAATGATCTCGATAGCTTTGTATATGCGGCCTCACACGACCTGAAAGCTCCGGTTTCAAATATTGAAGGACTATTGGCTTCTCTTACGGATTTCTTTTCTCCGGATATGCTTGATGATGATAATGTGAAAATGATCATTGGTATGATCAATGAATCTATATCTCGCTTTAAGGTAACGATTCATGATCTTACTGAAGTAACCAAAATACAGAAAAGTATTGAAGAAGATGTGAATACTATTGATATTTTGGAGGTCATTGAAGATGTTAAGGTCGGCATAAGGGACATGATTGAGAACACTGGAGCAATTCTGAATATAATTCACGATGGGGATACGAAAGTCAGTTTCTCCAGAAAAAATCTTAAAAGTGTATTGTACAATCTTATAAGCAATGCAATAAAATACAGGTCCTCAGAAAGAATTCCTGAAGTGGAAATCAATATTGGAAGGGTAGAGGAATATATCATTATCTCGGTTTCTGATAATGGTTTGGGCTTTAACCCCAATGATAAAGAAAAAATCTTTACCATGTTTAAACGTCTCCATGACCATGTAGAGGGCACAGGAATCGGCCTTTACATAGTGAAGAAAATAGTGGAAAACTGCGGAGGGAGAATAGAAGTAGATAGTGAACAGGGTAAAGGTACCACCTTTTCTGTCTTTATCAGAGTTAATCCGGAAATCGTTCTTATTTGATCAGAAAAGATTTTACTCTGATGTTAATTGTATAATGTCCAATGGTTTGGTAAGGTATTTGGAAACAGATTTAAAGCTGAAAGCTTTTCTTATATCTTGTTTATCGTCCGATGATGATATGATAAAAAGCTTTGCTTTGAGAAGTTCCGGTCTTTCAATTTTTTCAAAAGCTTCCACAAATTCAAATCCGGTCATTTCCGGCATGTTTATATCTACAAAAATTGCATCTGGTGTTATTTTTCCCTCTGTCAAGTCTTTAATTGCAACTGTAGGACTATTATAAAGCTGAATGTTTTGAGAGTAGTTATATTTTTCAAGGATAATTTTGTTCAATAAGTTATCCATTTCATTATCATCAATAATCATTACTGATTCTAATTTTACAAATGTAGATGCCATTAAAAAACTAAATTCAAAAATTTAATTAAAACCCTAATTTAGACAATATTCTCTTAATCTATAATTCAAAAACGGATTTAAAAGACTTTATTATCCTTTTATAAATTTGTAAACCTGACAGGAAAAATCCGACTCAACACTTAACATATATATTCCGGCAGGCAGTTCATTGACATTAATATTCTCATGATATAGTCCGGGAGATTTCCAACCGAGATCTATATACTTTATTTCCTTCTGATCTAAATTGGTAATTTTTATTCTGACTTTCGATTCAATTCCAATAGAAAAAGAAACAAGTGTCTCATCTATGCAAGGGTTGGGATAAGCTGACACGAAGCTAACCGCATCCTGATAATTTATATTTCCGGCAACCGCATTGTATCTTACAATTGGAAAAAGCGCAAGATGGAATTTATATCCTAGTCTACTATACAAATCTTTCCAATTGGAATGATGAAATCTTACAGCATTGGTTCCGGTATTGGAAAGATCACTATCGGGGCGAGAAGCGTCAAGAGAAGTCAATATTGCAAGCGTATCAGTGAAGGGCTCATGAGCATAAAGCAAAAAATTACAAGCTACAAAGAATGAATCTTGTACAGGTACAGGCTCATAGAAAAGCGTTTGAACAGGGTTTCCATAAACAAGAATATTTCTGTAGCTCATAAATCTTCCACCCAAGGAGTCGGCAGGAAGATGGTCCGTACCAACAGACCATATATCAAAAGTCAGCTGTCGGTTTGGTTTATTTAGAAAACCTTTATGATAACTTATAACCCCAATAACCTCAGCAGATCCTTTTATTCTGTATTTTTCGGCATAATTTTCCGAAAACCAGCAGTTCTGCCCGGTAACATATCCGCAAGTATAACCATAATAATCAGACCTGTATGCTGTCATTTCTTCATCCGAGCCTATATGCCTAAGCGTATCCTGGCAAAATACAGAAATTGAAATAACCAGGAAAATCAATAGAAATAATAGCTTTTTTACCATATTTATGGAAAGTTACCAAAAAAATATAATTCTGAAAAAGTGAGTCTATTCCTTTTTACCTATTAAAGAAAAGCAGGAAGAATGAATACCCGATTTTGAATTAAATTTGTCACAATGAGTATTTCCAATATAAATTCGTTTGCTGGCTTGTTATTATTTCTTTTTGTAGTGTCAATTTCTGGATGCAAAAAAGAAGGGAAAAAAGAAAATTCTGTTGAACCAGCCTATGAGTTAGTAATCCCTGAAGGATTTCCTCAACCGGAAATTCCTGCAGATAATCAGCTTACAAGTGAAAGAGTCGCGCTCGGTAAAATGTTGTTTTTCGATCCGATCCTTTCAGCCGATTCTTCCGTTTCATGCGGGTCTTGCCATCATCCGGCCATTGCCTTCAGTGATATGTCAGCAGTGAGTTCAGGTGTAAACGGACATTTAGGAAGCAGAAATACGATGCCTCTCATAAATTTAGCCTGGTTTGATTCATTCATGTGGGATGGTGGCATTCCTTCCCTGGAGTTGCAAGTATTAGCTCCAGTTACAAATCATTTAGAAATGAATTTACCTTTAGAAGAAGCTATTGCGCGCCTTAAAAAACATCCTGTCTATCCTTCTTTGTTCAAAAAAGCATACAATAGAGAACCCGATGATTTTTCATTGTTCAGGGCTATTGCTGCATATGAAAGAACCCTTATCAGTGGCAATTCAAGGTATGACCAATATTTTTATCAGAAGAAAGAAATATTTTCAGAGTCAGAAATAAATGGTATGAATCTTTTCTTCAGCGACAGATTGCATTGTGCGTCTTGTCATAGCGGAATAAACTTTACTAATGGTACATTTCAGAATACAGGTCTGTATGTTGTATATCCCGATCATGGAAGATATCTGATTACCGGTGATGAATCTGATAAGGGAAAATTCAAAGTGCCCACGCTTAGAAATGTAGAATTGACAGGACCTTATATGCACGATGGGAGCATCGCAACGCTGGAAGAAGTGCTGGAACATTATTTAAGAGGAGGGAAATTCAATACCAATAAATCACCTCATGTACATTACCATGAAGAAAGTCTTACCGATCAGGAAAAAAAAGATGTGATTAACTTTCTCAAAACTCTTACTGACACTTCTTTTGTGAATACTCATAAAAAGAGATAAATTCTTATTTCTATGAAAAATTTAGTTTTCGGGTTATTTCTGATTCTATTTATAAGTGCCTGCAAAAAAGACAAGGGGGCATTACCAGTTGCAGCAGATCAGGATAAAGGCAAGGTCGAACTGATTTTTATGTCTGTAACAGGAAGCGATAATTTGTTTATGGATTCAATTTACACAAGTGGAGCAGGAGAACAGTATAGGCTAACCAAACTAAAGTTTTTTGTGTCAGATATTGGTTTTGCTGCCGGCAACTCAACCGAAGAGGCCGCGGAAGACAGTTCAGGTAGGAATATATTTCTTGTGAATTTCACCTCTTTACCGAATAGCGAGAAACTATACTTTGATGTGAAACCAGGGGAATATAAAGGATTACGTTTTAATATAGGGTTGCCAAGGGATGTAAATCATGCGGATCCTACAGTTGCTTTGAGACCATTAAACCTGGCCCAATCAGACATGTACTGGAGTTGGAATTCAGGATATATATTTTTCCTTGCTGAAGGGAATGGTCCGAATGTTTATCAGAATAAGTTTCACTTTGGTATAGGAGAAGACAAAAGAATCATGCCTTTTTCCTTTGGAAATGTGCTTAGCCCTAAAACTTCGTTTAAGATTGAAAAAGGAAAAACTACAAGAGTAGTTTTGAAGTTTGATTTTCAGAAAATACTTGTAAACGGAGATGGCTCCTTTTACTCCCTTGCAAAACAGTCATCAACTATGGTACATGGGGGATATTTTGCGGACCTTTTAAGTGCCAATATTTCCAATACCATCGAGCTGGTCTCTTCAGAGATTATAGATTAAATTTTGGCTTGAGAATAACCCGATTTTTGTCGGATTTTTTACGCCTTCTAATTTTTAAAATCTGATTATTTATAGAAATAATAGTCTCCCTGACTTAATGGATTCCATAATCAATTACTGTAATAACAAACAATTCTAGGTATACCCTGTTTTTTCTTTTGATAGGCAATATCAAAAGGATGAAAACTACAAGTTTTATATTTAACCATTTTAAGGAGTTTGCTGAGTTTTGTTTAAGCAATGTTTTGGATAAAATTTGTGAAAGTTATTTTAATAATATAAAATCACTTGATTTGCCTTTGATCACTTTGTTTCGGGATGTTCCGGAAAAAGTGCTGATGACATTTTTTAGAGAGAGATTCATATTATTTTTAAATGATGCTATTGCCGACAGGTGCCTGGAGGAGATATTGCAGCTTACCGATCGGTGGAAGCATGGAGCATTGCCTTATGAGGTGAATAAATATTCAGTACAACCTTCTGATTTGCTTATAGGATTTGGAATCCGAAAAGATGTTTTACTTCAGTTTTTACCGGAATTTACAAAAGATGTAAGAACGGCTCTTTCCATTGTTCAGGAATTAAATGATTATCATTTGCATATAGAAGAGCTTATTTTAAAGCTTTCTTCAGACATTAATAATGATATAATAAGAAAGAAAAACGAAGAATTACAAATCTCTAATGAGCTTCTGATTAGGGAAATCAGGGAAAAAGAAAAAGCTGTGAAAATTGTAGCCAGAGAAAGGAGATTTAAAGATACCTTGATCAATAATGTGAATTTCGGAGTTCTTTCTTTTGACAGAAATTTCAGGATTACTACTTGGAACAGATTATTAGAAGAGCATAATAACCTGAAGAAGGAAGATGTGATAGGACGGCACCTTTTTGATTTGTTTCCGGAATACAAATTTTCAGGTGAAGAAGTGTTCTTTAGGAATGTACTGGAAGGCGTTATCATTAACCTTGAAGATTTAAACCGCAATGGTAAAAAAGGTTTTTTCGATGCGGTTCTGATTCCACTCAAGCATGAGGAAAAGAAAATTACAGGCGGGATTTGCATTGTCAATGATATTTCCGAAAGAAAGGTTCTTGAAGATAGATTGAAAAATAGCCTTTCGGAATTAAAGGAAGTGCAAGAAATAGCCAGGTTGGGAATATTTGAATGGAATATTAAAACCAATAAGTTGAAATGTTCTGAAGAGATTTTGAAACAATTCCACCTAAATAATACCGGTGATTTAACATTTACAAGTTTTAAGAGCTTTATCGATCCTGATGATTGTGAAATATTAGAAAATCTCATTAAGGAATCAGTTGAAGGAAATAAGCCATTTTCAACAGAGATAAGAATAAAAGATAAAGATCTGTTCTTATTTATTAAGGGAAAGGTTATTTCAATTCATAATCGGCCTTATAAGCTTAAAGGTATCATTCTGGATATATCTGAACGAAGAAGAATAGAAGAGGAGATAAGAGCAAAAAATCAGGCTTTGTCAGAGAAAAACGATGAACTCAAAAAGGCTGAAGAAGCATTGATTGTGATCAATAATGAATTGGAGGAAAGGGTAGAAGAAAGGACATTTCAGCTATCTGTGTTAAATGAAGAGCTTCAAAAGGAAGTAATTGAAAGGGAGAAAGCTGAAGAAGAGTTAAAGCAGCGAAATGAAGAATTGCTGAGAATTAATGACGACCTTGACAACTTTGTGTATAGTGCTTCTCACGATCTCAAAGCTCCGATTTCAAATATAGAAGGGCTTATTTTTACTCTGGATGCTGAGCTTAAAACCGGCAATGGCAATACTACTCCTATGATAATGGATTTAATACATAGGTCAATTGCTAACTTTAAAGATACCCTGCAAGGTCTTACAGACATAGCCAAAATAAGTGATGCTTCATCCGAAGATCAGGCAGTAATTGCAATAGATCAGGTTGTTGATGAAATCAAGCAAAATATTAAAGAAATGATTTCTTCCTGCAATGCAGAAGTAATCACAGATTTCTCTAATTGTCCCAATATCCGCTTTTCCCGCACGAATCTAAAAAGTATTTTATATAACCTTCTGTCCAATGCTATCAAATACAGATCACCATTTAGAACACCAAGTGTTGTGATAAAGACAGGCTGTGAGAATGATTATATATATTTTGAAGTGAGTGACAATGGAATCGGATTTGACCCAAGTCTGAAAAATAATATTTTTTCTATGTTCAAAAGATTACATTTTCATGTGGATGGAAGCGGAATAGGTTTGTATCTGGTGAAAAGAATAGTAGATAAAAATGGGGGGAGAATTGAAGTGGAATCAGCTCCTGATAAAGGAACAACATTTAAAGTTTATCTCAAAGCAGCTGCCTGAAGAGAGGTAGCAAAGCTGTTTGGAATTTCTATCATAAATCTTGTAAATTTTCCTTCTTCAGACTCAACTTTGATAGAACCATTAAGCTTATCAATAGCTTCTTTGGCAATGTATAATCCTATACCAGAACCATCGCTATAATGAGTACCTCTGAAAAACATTTTAAAGATACTTGGAAGATGTTTTTCCTGAATGCCAATCCCGTTATCAGCGATAGATATTTCTGCTTTTTCGGGAGTTGTATGGATTTTGATTTCTATCCTCTTTTCAGGATTGTCTTTTTTCTGATATTTGATTGCATTAGATAAAATATTGTTGAGAATTACCTTAATCCTAAAATCATCACTCTTAAAAGGGGAAGGGTTGACAATATCGATTGCGAAATTAATACCATTTAAGCCCTCAAAGCTTTTAATATTTTCATCAAGTATCTGGTCAAAATTGATTTCTGAAAGTGTTTCTTCTATCCTGGAGTTTTTGTAGTAGTTAACAATGTTTCTTACAAAAAGATCAAGGTTTTTAACAGATTTTTCGATCATGCTGAGATACATGTCGTCTGTTTTATTCTGATCCATATCCGCCACTTTCAGGACCCCGATAATTGTCATAAGCGGGGCTTTCAGCTCATGTGATGCACTGTATACAAATCTTGTGAGTTCTTCATTGGCCTTTTGAAGGTCCTCAGTTCTTTTTTTTAACAGTTTTTTGGTAAGATATATTTCCCCTGCTTTTTCAATAGCCAGTTTGATATCTGTTTCGTTCCAGGGTTTTTTGATATAATAAAAAATCTTTCCCTTGTTTATGGCATCAATAACCGATTCTATGTCACTATATCCTGTTAGTAATATTCTAATGGTTTCCGGATATTGGCTGATAAGGGATTCGAAAAACTGAACACCTGAACACCTGTCACCTCAGGCATTTTCTGGTCAGCAATGATTACGTGAATTTCATTCTCTTTAAGAATTTCCAGTCCTTCTTTTGCTGATTTCGCAAGAAAAATTTGATAATCAAATCGAAAGGAAGCTTTGAACACTCTCAAGTTGTATTCATCGTCATCAACATACAAAACCCTGATTTTATCTTCCATAAGGTGCTGAAAATTATTCTATTTCAAAGTGTTTTGTTTTTTTAGTAAATATAATATAAAATTTATACCAAATACTTTATTCCCGGATTACTTATATTTTCCTCCCTTTAAAAAGTTGAATAGTACCAAAAAAATATGGCATAAATAGTAAGGAAGGGGTAAATCTTTGTTTCCAGGCTGACGCCCAAAATATGAACGAATATTTTATACTGAAAATCTTTTAATAAGGTTTCCATTTTCAATGTATAAACCTTTCAATTGCTTACTTCAAAGATTGGAGATTTTTAGGAAGGTATAAGATAAATTCTGTTCCAATGCCTTCCTCCGAGTGGACTTCAATTTTTCCTTTATGACTTTCTATGATGGTATAAACGATGGATAGTCCTAAGCCTGTGCCTTCTCCAACATCTTTTGTAGTAAAAAAAGGCTCAAAAATTTTCATCTTAGTTTTTTCTGACATTCCGATTCCATTGTCTTTTATCGAAACTCCTACAGACTCATCTTTTTCAAACGTTGAGATTATAATTTCCCCATCTGAAATGTTTTTTGCTTTCACTGCCTGAATAGAGTTGGTGAGGATATTCATAAATACCTGATTGATCTTTCCTGGGAAGCATTCAATAGCCGGAATGTCATTGTAGCATTTTGAAACTTTTACTTTCCCATCCATGCTGTTGTTTAGGAGCACTAATGTAGAGTCAATACCCAGGTTTAGATCGGAAGGTTTTAAAGCGTCCTCGTCAAGTCGAGAGAAGTTTCTTAGACTTTTAACAATTTCAGCTGTTCTGGTGGCCCCTTCTGCGATTCCGCTGAGCATCATATCTATTTCTTCTATCAGATAATCATATTCAAGGTCTTCTTTTAATCTTTCAATCTGTTTGAGATTAGCGTTCTGTGGCTCCTGCTTATGAAGTTTTTCATACTCTTCAAGAATCTGCATCAGTCCCTGTATATCTCTTTTAAGTGGATTTATACTTGAACTTACAAAATTAATCGGATTATTAATTTCATGTGCAATACCGGCAGTTAGCTGACCTAGTGAAGCCATTTTCTCCGCATCCACAAGCTGTGATTGAGCCTCCTGTAAGTTAGTCAATGCTTTGTTAAGGTCCTGATTGGATTGTTGAAGTTCTGAAGTACGCTCTTCTACTTTGGATTCCAGAATTACGTTTTGTTCTCTTATAATTCTGTCATTCTCTGCCATGGCTCTGATAGCTTCAGCCTGAGAAATTTCTTTTTCTTTCTTCAAAATATTTATTCTGTCTGCAAGGGCAAATGAAAGAAGGATTACTTCAAGCGCAGAACCTAGAGTCATGGTATAGCTTGTAACAGTGTTATAAGGGAATATACCAAAATCCCTTAAAACAAAGAAAACAACCCCGATAAGAAATATTGTCCATGCGATTAGAAAGAACTTCGCAGACTTATAACCTTTAAGGTTTATTTTATAAGCAATGAAAAGCATGTATAGGGCCAGGAACATGGCATTCAGCTCTATTATTAAAAAGCTTGCATTGTAATAAGTAAAAAAGGCAAGAATGATTGAAATAAAATAAATCCAGTAAAAAATATAAAAGAATTTATCCAACTTAGGCTCATGCTGTGAAGTATTCAGGAAGAACCTCATAAACTGTGCCGCTGAAATTCCAACAAGTGTACTAAGAATATATGTGCCATTAATAGATAACCATGTGTTTCCAGGAGTTAAAAATCTAATGTTGTAGCCTAGAAAATTTGTTTGGGTAAGTCCTACAATGATGATGTAAAAAACGTAAATTAAATAGATCTTATCTCTTACAGAAAAATATATAAACAGATTATAAAAAACCATCACCAGGATGATTCCCACATAAATTCCGGTAACCAGATCAAATTGGAGAAGGCTTTCGTATAGCGGAGTTTGTGTGCCAACTTTTAGAGGAATAGATATCTGTTCACCTGTCCTGATTTTAAATAAGTAGGTTTTAATTTCTTCCTTTTTAATTTGAACTGGAAATATATAGTTTTGATTTTTAAATTTTCGATTGTAATAAGGAATGATTTCTCCTGTGCTTTCAATTAGTTTTGCATGTCCGGATTCAATTTCATATAGAGAGATTTCATCAATGTTGGGCTGAAGCACGGAGAGGAAAATAGAATTTGATTCAGTAAGATTTTGTATGTGAAACTTTACCCAAATATTTTTGGATGAAACCCCTAATGTTGGAACATCCTGATTACTTTTTCTAAAGTAAGATAAATTTCCTATAACAGACGGGTGAGAATTTTCCGATGAATCTTTGAATAAGTATAGATATTTACCTGCTGATTCAAACTTGTCGGCATTTTTATATTGAAAGACTAATTCATTTCTTTGCCCTAGTGATTGAAAAAATGTAAAAGCAAATAAAATGAATGTTAATAGAGATTTCATCAGATTAATGATTTTTAGGAATAACCAGTTGGTAATTAATTTCAAGAAGTCCTTTGGATCCCTCTTCATTGAAAAACTGGTTCGGTTTATCTCTTAAGCCAAGAATGCGGTTTCTATCCAATTCCTGAGCAGTATCCAATGTTATAGCGTTCATTCTTCTAAGCACTCGTGCAATATAGTTCTCATTGGGATAAATAAATTCACCTTTATTGCCGAGTTGGTCCTCAACAATGAAACCGACTCGGTTTACCATGGGCATTGTATAATCTGCACAAATGGTAAATAAGGAACTTAAATTAACTTGATTGACGATAGAAATACCAGCTCGTATTAGTAAAAGACTAATTCCTAGCCCTGCTACTGCTTTAGAATTCCACAAACCACATAATTCTCCAGTACCGCTAAGAGAGAATTCCCTAACCATGTCAAATATTTTAGGATCCATTTCGCCGATAGCTTCTTCAACAGGAAGTAAATGATCTTTGTCAGCTATATGAACTCTGATACCACCTTGTACCACCCCTTGATTGTCTTCAGCAACAATTGCATATACATTAGGGTTAAACATCCAGTCATCATTGTTGGTGGTAATGTTCGTTATTCCATAGTCACTTAGAACCTTTACATGACCCTCTCTAAATCTAACGCAAGTCTCGTGATCGTTTATCGCTCTAAATGCTCTAAAAATGAACATAATTAAATATTGTTAATCAAAAGCAATTTTTCCAGTGGTAATCTTAAAGACCTTGCAGAGGGCGGTTCTGCAAAAGCTAATCTAAATAAGAAAATTTCTGCAATATTTTCATCAATATTAAGAAGCTTTAAATATTTTTCTCTAGCATCACGGAGCTCCATCAGCAAATGTTCTGGCAAGCCCGCTAAATCTTTGTGCTTTAATTTTAAAAACATAAGTATTGGCGCCATTAATGGTTGTAAGGAAAGTTGGTGTTTAGTTGCTGATAACCATAGCCTTTCGACTAGCCTTCCACCTTGAAGGTAAGATGAAGCAGAATGTTTTGGAAGGGTTATGAAACCAATAGCAGAAGCGGCCTCCAGATTTTTGCCAGAAATCTTTTCAAACCCTTTTCCTTTTTTCCATTTATTTAGCAGGGTAATTGCTTCTACCTCTTTTGCCACTCTCATTCCTGCCTGTTCTGTTGCAGACAATTCCAGGGTTCTAATATCCATGCCATCCTTGCTTGATTCGACAGACTGGTTATTCCATCGAATTTCTTTTTCAAAAAAATCAGCATGTAGTTCGGGATGAAGGAATCTGATACGTTCACACGTTTTGATTACTTCATTTAATTCTTTAAGCTTAGTGGGATCATCAATGATTTTTATAATAGCTCCTGGAGTTGAATGTTGTAATGAAGTCAGATCGTCAATGACGGAGGGAGTTATCTTTTCTTTGTTCCCTCCATTACGATTCGAACATCTTACATCTATATATTTACTGAGGTCTTTGTAATCTCTGTTTTCGGCAGTATCGAGATGAGGAGTATAGAAATTGAATTTAGCAACAAGCGGACTACTTTTGCCTGATGGAAATTCATCTACACAAACATCCAACCCTTTTTCCTGTGCCTTTAAAATAAGGTTCTCCATAGAAGCTCCAAGGCTTATGAAGGAGAATAGATTATCAAAATCAGAACTTGCACTTGATTTCTTCTTATTTAAAAATAAATACAAGTTTCCCTTGTCATAATACCATTGCCAAGGTTGATTATTTCCTGGAGAAGGCGCCAGTAAAGCCGAAGAAACAATTTCCTTTATTTCCGATTCTTCGATAAATTTCTGTTTATTATTTAAAGAAAGGGGAGAAGAGGTGATAATTCCTATTATTTCATCTTTAGTTAAATATGCATCTTCAAATCCTTGGGATTCAATAAGAGTTGGCTTTTTCTTATCCTTATTTCCGACGATCTGCTCAACGTCCATATAATATCTTCCGGATTCTGAAAACTCATTGATGAAGATTCTTCTGCATACATCTGCTGTGAGGCCTCCACCTAAGGTAACAGCAGATGCTAATTGGGGCCATGTTGTAATAGTTTGTTCAATTTCAAACATAGATGCTTTCAATCTGCTTGAAATAGTATCTATCCCAATCATCGCAAGTAGGTATGGAACTTTCTCTTCATTTGTTCTAAGTGATTTTAATTTTTGGATATCTAATCCATCGATAAGTCCGTGTAACAGAGGTCTGTCTGGCTCAAGATCAAAACGTTCTACATCAAGCATGCATCTGTCGCTTGCTTCCATTACTACGGGTATTTTTAATTCTTTTGCTTTTATTCTGGCTAAAATTTTTATATCGAGTCCATCGCATTCGTCGATGAGCAGGTCAAGATTTCCTCCCTCGCAAAAAAAGCTATCCATGTTTCCTTCATGAAGACCATCGGGAAAACACTTAACATTGATATAGGGGTCAATCTCTGCAATCTCTCTTGCCACTGATATGGCTTTAGAAACTCCAAGATTGGATAATGGAGTTCTTATTCTGTTATAATTACTCAATTCCAGTATATCAAAGTCTGCAAGTCTTATTTCACCGAAACTTCTTTCCATGGCCATAGTAACTGAGACAGACTGCCCAACAGATAATCCAATAATTCCCACTTTTTTCTCAGCGAGTATATCTTTTTCTTCAGGAGTAATTTTATAAAAATTTCTATTCGTTCTTACTTCTACAAATTCCTCTTCATCAAGAAGATGTACTATTTTATTTGCCCATGGGTAATATGCCCAAACACCTAGTTTATCCGGATCTTTTTTATCGAAATAATTATTTATTTCACGATCCATCTCTGCCGCTGTCAGGTTCTTCTTAGGATTTCGTAACTTGATCAGCTCTTTTACCTGGCCACGCAACTCGTCAAATACTAACAGATTAGACTCGGATTTAAGGAGATCATTAAATTTAACAAACTCTTCTTCTTTTTTAAGTCTGAATAACAGAGGTTTATATGTAGCTCTCAGGTTCTCCGTTTTTTCAATCAGTATATTTAGTTTGTTATGCATCTGAGTATTTTTTAGCTAAGATTACGTTTACGATAAAAAGTTAATTATTGGTTATATTTTTACTTCGATTCAATTTAAGATATCTTTAATAAGGAAATTTTCAACAAATACGTTTGTTTTTGCGTAAAATCTTTTCAAAAAAATTATGGAAGATAAGATACGGATTCTATATATAGATGATGAAAAAAATAATCTGACAGCCTTCAAGGCTACATTCAGACCGTATTTTAAAATATTTATCGCTGAATCTGCGGAAGAGGGAAGGAAAATTCTTGAATCTGAAAAAGTTGAGATTATTATTACCGATCAGAGGATGCCGGTAATGACCGGTGTTGAATTTCTTTCATCAATAATTGAGACCTATCCTGACCCTATCAGAATTTTGTTAACAGGATATTCGGATCTTCAGGCTGTTATAGATGCGGTAAATAAAGGCCATATCTATCAATATATCAGCAAACCCTGGGAAGAGCAGCATTTGAAAATTATAATAGAGAAAGCTTACGAAGTATATCGTTTAAAAATGGAAAACAAGGAGTTGGTTAAAAGCCTTTTAAGAGCCAATCAGCAACTTGAATTTTACCTTCGTCAGAAGCTGATTTCTTAAAAGACTTTTACTGTTTAGGCTAAAGATCTCAAATCCACCGGTACTAGCCTTGATACGCCTTGCTCCACCATCGTAATTCCATAAATAATATCTGTACTTGACATTGTCCTCTTGTTGTGTGTCACAATTATAAACTGTGATTCTTGTGAGAACTTTCTGATGATATTGTTGAACTTGTCAATATTGGCATCATCCAAAGGTGCATCTACCTCATCGAAAATACAGAATGGTGCAGGTTTAATCAGGTAAATCGCAAACAATAGAGAAATTGCTGTAAGTGTTTTTTCCCCTCCAGACAATTGGTTGATTGTTAATGGTCTCTTACCTTTTGGTTTTGCTATAATATCTATAGATGATTCAAGCGGATTGTCAGGTTGCTCCAGCTTAAGATCGCAGCTGTCTTCTTCTGAAAATAAAGACCTGAATACGCGTACGAAGTTCTCTCTGATTTTATCGTAAGCTTCCATAAAAGTATCTTTTGCTACTGAATCAATTTCATTGATTGTTTGCAATAAAGAATCTTTAGCTTTTGTAAGATCGTCTTTCTGTTCACTAATAAACTTATGTCTCTCCTGAATTTCCTGATATGCTTCCATAGCCATAGGGTTTATTGGCCCCATTTTATCAAGAGAGTTTTTTATTTGTACAACTTTTTGTTTCAGCTCTTCTTCACTGGCTTCAACATTACTATCCTGAGAAAGAAGTTCATCTATATCTATGTTAAATTCAACAGACAGCCTTTCTTTGATTGAGCTCAAACTTAGTTTATTATCGTTTAATCTTGTCTGAAGTTCCAAAAGAAGAGCATCACAGTTGTCACGCAGTCTCCTTAAATCTCTGGATTCTTTTTCTAATTCGTCAATGAATGCTCTAGCTCCGTAATATTCTTTTTCAGCTTCATTAACGCCTTGTTCTATAGCTTCTTTTTCCTTGTAAAACTCAACAAGCTCATCATCGCTGACATCTGCTCTTTCAAGGAGTATACTTATCTCTTCTTCTGTTTTCTGGGCATCTTCAAGGTTTTTTTCTATCCTTTGTTTGCTATTATCGTAAGCAGCCTGCTTGTATTCAATTTCCTGAAGAAGGCTTGAAATTTTATTTTTTTGCTGATGGTAAATAATATTTTCCTGATTGAATATTGCACTCTTATTAGTGAGTTGTTCATTCTGGATAATCAAATCTTCATTCAGCTCTTGTTGCCTGCTTTCAAGGTCTCTCAGAAGCGATTTTTCTTCTTCTGCTCTTGGTTTTGCATCTTGTATATCATCTTCCAGTTTTTCTATTTTGTCAATAATATCATCTCTCTTCAGAGCATTGCTATTGATCATTTCTGTAAACTGTTCAAGCTTTGTTTTTACAGAGATATAATTCTGACTGGTAAGGTTAATTTCTTTTTTAAGCTCTTCTATACTTGCTTTTAAAGTACTTTCCTTGAATTTGAAAAGTTCTCTTTGCTTTTTCTCCAGACTAAGTTTTAAGTCATCCAATTCTGCAGAAAGCTCTTTGATTTCCTGTTGAAGTTTTTCAAGGTTTTTGGCACGTCCGATTCTTTTTCCTTCAAATAAACCTACAGAACCTCCGGAAATACTGAATTTTCTCTTGGTAAGTTTACCATTCTGAGTAATGAAGATTGCATCACTATCACTAGGAAGCTCTTCCTGATTATTTGTAATGATATAGACATTGTCCAGTATAAATGATACCAGGTGTTTGTATTTCGGATCAAATTCAATAATGTCTTTGGCAGCTTTGCAATGGTCAAAAGACTTGGCAGGAGCAGAGTTGAAATTTTCAAAAGTTGAAAGCACAAAGAAATTAGCTCTCCCTTTTGCCGAATCACTAAGAAGATTTACAGCTTGAACAGCCTGTGCTTCATTTTCAACTACATAGTAGTTCATGAACGGCTCCAGGTAGTTTTCTATAGAAACTCTGTATTGATCTTCACAGGTAAGAATATCAGAAAGGAGGGGAGCTTCTTTTCCCCAATGAGAGTTCTTCTTCAGGAACTTTATTGCTTCAGGAAAACCTTCAAGATTATCAACAAGAGATTTAGTAAGGCTATATTCGTTCTGCTTGGAATCCAGCTTCCTGTTGATCTGCGTGATTTGATCCTTTATGGTTTCAATTTCCTTTTCAAGTTGGGCGATTTCTTCCTGAAGCGTTTTTTCTTGATTTTCAAGTTTCTCCAGTTTCAGGTTTTTGGATTCAAGTTCCTCTGAAATCTCTTGAACTTTGCCTTCAAAATCTGCAAGGCTGGCGGAATGTGCCGATGAGTCAGAGGTAGTTTTCTCAAGTTCCTGCTTCAATGAACTTGCCTGAATCTGATATATCTCAATGTTTTTATTCAGATGAAATACCTCTTCTTGTTTTTTTCTTAGCTGTCCGCTCAATACAGAAAGCTCTTCCTGCAGTCGGCTTGTACTGGCCTTCTGGTTTTCATATTCTTCTTTATATGCCTGAACTTTAACCTCGATTTCAGCCATTATTTTCTCTGCTGTTTCGGCTTCTGCCTGCAGACTGGAAATGCTGAATTCTGCTCTTTCATTACTTTTCTTATCCTGCTCTATTTGCTCACGAAGGTTATTATTTTTGTCGTTCAGGAAAGAAAGTCTTTCATGTTTTATTTTTTTGTCGCTTTCGTAATTTCTAATTTTGTTCACATGCTCATTCAGTGTCTTTTGTCTGGAAGCAAGTGTTTTTTCTCTGTTTACAAGCTCAGCTTTTTCTTTTTCAACCCCACCTTCTTTTTCTGCTATTTGGGTATTGTATCCAATTCTCTTGTCTGTTTCTTCTTCAAGTTGTTTCTGAAGAGATAAGAAATCTTCTCTTTGGCCTTGAATGGTGACCTTTGCAAGATCGATACTAACTTGCTTATATTGTTCTTTTACTTGAAAGTACTTTTCCGTCTGTTTAGCCTGCTTTTCTAAAGATTTCAGGTTCTTATTGATCTCAAAAAGTAGATCTTCTACACGTTCAAGATCTTTGTCCGTATCTTCAAGTTTTTTAAGGCTTTGTTTTTTCCTTACTTTAAACTTTGATATACCCGCAGCTTCTTCAAATAATGTCCTTCTGGAGTTGTCTTTGTCATTAAGGATATCATCCACCATTTTTAGCTCAATGATGGCATAACTATCAGAACCGATACCAGTATCAAGGAAAAGGTTGGTAATATCTTTCAGGCGGCAGGTAACGCCATTCAGTAAATATTCGCTTTCACCGGATCTGTAATATCTTCTGGTAATAGTAACGTGAGAATATTCAGTAGGAAGGAGATTTTTTGTATTATTAAAAGTTAGGGAAACTTCAGCCATTTGCAGTGGCTTACGGGTTTTGGTGCCGTTAAAGATCACATTCTCCATTTTTTCAGAGCGGAGAGCTTTTGTCTTTTGTTCACCCAAAACCCATCTTATAGCATCAACAACATTGGATTTCCCACAGCCATTTGGCCCAACTATACCTGTAATACCTTCATCAAAATTGATGGTAACTTTATCACCAAAACTCTTGAATCCTTTGATCTCTAATTTGCTTAACTGCATGAATTAACCCCTTTTTTGGAATTATGGAAGTTTAAAATTACAGGATACTAACGGATATATAGTAGTGCGGAGAACCGTTTTTCTCAACAGGATTATCAACAAAAACGTTCATTGACTGGGGATAAGTAGTGAATATTTCTCCGTCAAAATGTCTTTGAAAATTTAGGCAAGATTATACTATTGTTAAATTTTGAGATAAAAATCTTGTTATTAAATAGTTAATGGAAGTCCTGTAAAATGTAAAAACTCCCGAAGTTATGAACTCCGGGAGTTTTTGCATTTATAACTTTTAAAAGATTAAGTTTAAGCCAATGCTGTTTTACTTAATTTTATTATTCTGCAGAAGGACAAGATTCTGATAACTGGATATGTAGGATCAAATTCAAACCATTTCATTGCAAAATTTGCTCTTCCTGCATATTTGTGGTGGTTATTCTGAAATAACTCGCCTCCAAGAAGGAAATCTATAAAAAGGCTGTTTTTTGATTTATCGTTGTTGTCAAAATTCGAGTAACCGTATTTGTGACCGCTCCAGTTTACAATAGCACCATGAACAGGGCCCATCAAAAAGTGAATTGGCAATAAAAGGAACATGAACCATGGAGGAGAAATCCAGATATAAAATAATGCATAAGCAACTCCCCAGCCAATTCTAGAGGCCCACATGTCACCTAAAGTATCTATGAAGTTCCATGTAGGTACATCTTTCTGAAATTTTTCTTCAATGTTGCCTCTATGATTAAGGACGTCATTGTAAGTATCTTTAGTCTTAACCATCATAGTCAAAAGGTTTTTGGTATGATGTGGAGAGTGAGGATCTTGCGGAGTGTCACTATATGCATGATGCATACGGTGTAACACTGCATATGCTCTTGGGTTCAGGTAAGAAGAACCTTGAGATAGATAAGTTAGAAAATAGAAGAATTTCTCCCAGAAAGCTGACATGGTAAACATCTTATGTGCACTATATCTGTGCAGGAAGAATGTCTGGCTAAACAAAGAAAGATACCAGTGAATGATAAAGAATGTGAGAACTATATACATTATCGAATTGAATTGTTTTGTAAATCACTATTTAATAAGATCCCATTAGTAAAATGGGAGTTATTGAATACAGTGCAAGTTAAGCAAAAAATCTATAAAGAAGGATAATTTGTTTGCCTAATTATGCGATGAATTCGTTTTGGGTATAATTAACTAATTAATTAAAAGGTTGTTAATGCAAATGAGATAATATTTGCTCCCATTTGAAGTGCTTTTTGCCTTTTTTCTTCCGGATCATTGTAAATAGTTTGGTCTTCCCAACCATTGCCAAGATCTGTTTCATAGGTATAAAAGCAGACAAGTTTTCCTTCAAAAATTATACCGTAGCCTTTGGGAGGCTTGTTGTCATGCTCATGGATTTTGGGCAGACCGTTATTGAATTCAAACTTCTGATGATAAATAGGATGATTAAAAGGTAATTCCACAAAATCCAGCTCTGGAAATACTTTTTTCATTTCCAGTCTTATAAATTTATCCATACCATAATTGTCATCAATGTGAAGAAAACCTCCTCCAGTGAGATAGGTTCTGAGGTTTTCAGCTTCCTGTCTTGAAAAGACTACGTTGCCGTGTCCCGTCATGTGTATAAAAGGGTAGGAGAAAAGCTCTGGACTCCCTACTTCAACTACATCTTCTTCCTGGTAAAGATTTAATTTTAACTGCTGATTACAAAATTTTATAAGATTTGGCAGAGAAGTTTTGTTGGCATACCAATCGCCACCTCCGTTATACTTAAGTTTTGCTATTTTAAATGATGGCTGTTGGGCGAAAGTATAATTGAAAAAGAGTGTGAATGAAAGGAGTATAATTGAGAATTGAAATATCTTTTTCATTGTGTTAGCTGTTGATGATGTTAAAAATGTGACAAGCTGCAATTCCTGCTGTTTCTGTTCTTAACCTGCTGTTTCCTAAAGATGCAGGTTTAAAATTATTTTTAAAAGCAAGTGCGACTTCATCGTTTGTAAAATCGCCTTCTGGTCCAATTAAAACGCAGTACCTTGAACTGGCCGGAGCTGCTTTTTGAAGGAGTTCTTTGTGCTCTTCAGAAAGGTATCCTATAAACTTATAATCTTCTTTGCAATTTTCAATAAAGGATTTAATAGAAGTCAAAGGATTCAATACCGGAAATAATGTTGTCTGTGACTGTTTCATGGCACTGACTGCAATTTTTTCAATTCTATCCAGATTGATATTTTTTCTTTCAGAACGGGAACATTGAATAAAGCTTATTTCATCTATGCCTATTTCTATACATTTTTCTACAAACCACTCTATCCTGTCTGCATTCTTGGTGGGAGCAATTGCCACGTGGATATAAAAGTCTTTGGGTTTGCTGGTGGTTTGTGAAAGGATTTTAAAGCGACACGCTTTATTTCCAGGATTTGTAACCTCGGCAAGGTATAATGTGCCCTTACCGTCAGTTACTTCAATCTTATCACCGGAAGATAGTCGCAATACTTTTAAAGCATGTTTTGACTCATCTTCCGGTAATTCATTTATTTCTCCGGGGATAAATCCGGGCAAATAAAATAAATGCATTATTAAGCTCTCCTTTTACTTGCTAGTTCAAGGTTTACTGTTTTGCCTTTGATTTTATTGTTGTCCATTGAACTCATCACAACGTCAACTTTAGCTTCTGGAACTTCAATAAAAGAATAACTATCATAGATATCGATACTTCCTATTGATTTTCCCTGAATAGATGAGTTTGAGGCAAAGGCGCCTACGATATCACCAGGACTGATTCTGTCTTTTTTTCCAAGATTGATGAAAAGTCTTACCATTTTCTCTCCGTTATTTCTATCTTCTCTTGGACCTCTTTCAGATCTTTCGCCTCTAGAGCCTCTTTCGAATCTATCTCTTGAACCTCTTTCAAATCTGTCTCCTCTAGAACCTCTGTCTCTGTCTCTATCACCTCTTGGTCCTCTATCTCTATCTCTATCACCTCTGAAACCTCTGTCAGATCTATCTCTATCACCTCTTGAGTTTCTGTCTGATCGACCATCTCTTCTGCGATCGTCTTTTAGTTCTTCAACAGTTCCTAAAGCAATTCTCACAAGAGCTGCTGAAAGCATTTCGTTTGAAATACCAGTTCCATTAAACTCTTCAGCTACTGATGAATAAAAATCAGGAACACCTTGAGTTAATAGGGAAGAGATCTGATCGAACAAATTCTGTTTTTTCAATTTCAGAATTTCTTCTCCTGTAGGAAGTGCACCTCTTGCTATTTTAACTTTACAGTAGTTCTGAATGTCTTTTAGCCTTAAAAAGTCTTTACCACTGGATACAAAAGTGAATGACTTGCCGGTGTTACCGGCTCTACCAGTTCTCCCTATTCTGTGAACATAAAATTCATTATCAAGAGGAACGTCATAGTTAAATACAGCATCAACACCATTAACATCTATACCTCTAGCTGCAACGTCTGTAGCTACAAGGAGATTTAGTGTGTAATTTCTGAATTTTCCCATTACATGGTTACGCTGATTCTGGCTAAGGTCGCCGTGAAGTCCTTCAGCTTTCAGACCATGTTTCTGCATTTCTTCAACCAATTCATCAACAGCTCTCTTCGTATTGCAGAAAACAAGAGCAAGTTTTACCTGGTGGATTTCTACAAGATGCTTAAGCAATAATACTTTTTGATTGTCAGAGATATCGTAGAAAAATTGCTCAATAGAATCGACAGTAAGTTCTTTTCCAACAACTTTTACAAGTTCAGGATTAGTCTGATACTTTCTTGTCAGTTTCATGATAGGTTCTGCCATTGTAGCAGAGAACAGGATTGTTTGTCTTTCTTTTGGAATAGAAGATAAGATTCTTTCCAAATCTTCAACAAAACCCATGTTTAGCATTTCATCAGCTTCGTCAAGGATTACTTGCTTAACATTCTGAAGTGACAATGTTTTTCTTGTTAAGTGGTCGATCACTCTACCTGGAGTTCCGACTACAATCTGTACGCCTCTTTTTAGAGCAGTAGCCTGTCTTTCAAAAGACTCTCCGCCGAAAATCGGCAATACGTTAATACCTTTCTTGAACTTGGCAATTTTCTTTAACTCATTGCTAACCTGTACGGCAAGTTCACGTGTAGGACATAGGACGATTGTCTGTGGGGTTTTAATTGCAGGGTCGCAAAGCTCGATGGCCGGTATGCCGAAAGCTGCTGTTTTCCCTGTCCCCGTTTGCGCCTGCCCGATTACGTCTTTTCCCTGAAGTACGACTGGAATAGCAAGCGATTGGATTGGTGATGCCTCTTCAAAGCCCATTTCTGTTAATGCCTTGAGTGTCTCTTCTGAAAGAGGCAGCGAATCAAATTTGATTTTTGTCATTGAAAATTGAAACAAAATAAAAGAAAGAAATATTCAAAATATCCCAAAGAAATTTGGAATAACTGCAAAGATACAATTAAAAATCGGATTTTAACGATTATTCTTTTAATTGAAAGGGCCGCTATCCTGTAACTACTGATGATCTGACTGTTACCTTTAGATGATTCTCAGTAGATTAATTGGAGGGTATTTGAATAAGCTAAATAAAACATGAATATATTACAAATAACAAAAACCTTCTCTCAATGGTTTAATTGTTAATTCTAGATAAACGGAATTGGATTGGTACCATGGAAAAAGGATTGGAGAAAGTTTACTTGACTCGTCTCACTGAGCTGTATGCAATGGAAAAAAAACAGTCTCAGCTATTACCGGTTCTTCTCAAACATACCACTCATAAAGAATTAAGAGAAGCCATAAAGGAACACTTGTACTATACTCAAAAGCATTTTTCCAGGTGTATAGAGATCATGAGAAGATTTGGGAAATCAAAAGTAGTAGCTTCTGTTTCCGAACCAATGGAAAAACTTTTTGAAGAAGCATGTGCTTTGGTCATGCAGAAGAAAGAAGATAATGCCGCAAACCTCACAATGATTTTACAAAAAATTGAACATCTTGAGATTGCTTCATATTCAAGTGCTCTTACCTGTGCTAAGATTCTGGATTATAAAAACGATTGTGAAACTCTTCAAAAATGCCTGGATGAGGAATATGATCAGGACAACAGACTTGATAAAATCTCAGAGGAAATATTTATGGCACTTGTTTAAAGTGCCATTTTTGTTTTTTGCTTAATTCAGAAGATCCAGAATATAATATTATTCACAACTGAGATCAGAATGGCGAATATTACGGCCCACCAAAAGCTTTTGATTTCAAAACCCTTAACGAGTTTGTCTACGAGCATAATCATAAATACGCTAATGATAAAATTGACAAGACCTAATGTCAGCCAGTTGAGTGGAAAGGCAAGAATTTTGAGAATCCAGCCCAATGTAGCATTGATGATGCCTATCAATATAGCTACCCAAATAGCAGTGCTGAAACTTTTTACCGATACGCCTGGCAATATTGCAGAAACTAGCCAGACAGCAAATGAATCTACTAAAAGATGTATGATGAATTTCATGAGTGTATTGTTTTATGCAAATTAAACAAGCAGGATAATCAAATGTTAAAAGAGGATAAACTTAATAATAGAGACTCGGTAAGAGTGATTTTTAAATTCTTTAAAGTTTGTATATTTAAATCTTTAAGTATAAAATACAATTAAAAAATCATACATCACATTAAACATAGTTTTTGAACTATTCGATTTTTTATGAGCAGTAAAGAAGTTAGAAGGAAAGGAATGCCAGCGAGTATACCTTACATTATAGGTAATGAGTTGGCTGAGAGATTTAGTTATTATGGTATGAAAACCATTCTTACTGTTTTCATGACCAAATACTTAATGGATAGTACAGGAAACCTTGATGTGATGTCTGGGGAGGAAAGTAAATTTTGGTATCACATGTTTGTGAGTGCTAACTATTTTTTTCCAATTCTTGGAGCTTTACTTTCTGATATTTTATGGGGAAAGTATAAAACCATCATCTCTCTTTCCATCATATACTGCTTAGGTCATTTAGCCTTATCTCTGGATGAAACGAGGCTTGGACTTTCTTTTGGTTTGACAATGATTGCAATTGGTTCTGGAGGAATTAAGCCATGTGTATCAGCGAATGTTGGAGATCAATTTACAGAGGAGAATAAAGACTTATTGCCCAAAATATTTAACTATTTTTATTTATCAGTAAATATGGGTGCCTTTGTTTCAACTATTTTTACACCCATCCTTCTGAGAAGATTTGGTCCTTCCGTAGCCTTCGGTGTTCCTGGGGCTTTAATGCTTTTAGCTACTATTATATTCTGGTTAGGTAGATCAAAATATGCAGTTATTCCACCAGTTGGCTGGAAAAAATATAAAGAAGAAATACTTAGTAAAGAAGGGATGAAGGCTTTGGGTGGACTTGTAATTATATATCTCTTTATTGCGGTCTTTTGGTCTCTATATGAGCAGACTGGCTCTTCATGGGTGATTCAGGCTATGAATCCACATATGATAAAATCATTTGATGTATTTGGATTTAAATTTGAAATTCTACCTGATCAGGTTCAGGCTTTAAACCCGATTTTCGTTTTAATTCTGGTTCCTTTATTTGATTTGGTTGTATACCCTTTTCTTGGAAAGTTTATGAATTTAACTTCTTTAAGAAAAATTACGATCGGAATGTTTGTGTGCGCATCCTCTTTTGCTATTGTGGCTTATATGGAAACAAGTCTTTATGCTGGGAAGGATATTTCGATTTTGTGGCAGTGTTTTGCTTATCTGATACTGACAATATCAGAAGTAATGATTTACGGAACCGGGCTGGAATTTTCGTATACTCAAGCTCCAAATGATATGAAATCACTTATCATGGGCTTTTTTCTTCTTTCGGTTTCTCTGGGAAGTTTGTTTACAGCTTTAATAAATTGGTTTATTCAAAATCCTGATAAAACTTCAAAATTAGCAGGTCCTGCATACTTCTGGTTTTTTTCCGGACTTATGCTGATTACAGCTGTTGTATTTATTTTTGTGGGCCTTAAGTATAAAGAACAATCACACGTTCGAAAAGCGATGAGTTAGAATAAGAAAAAGATATTTTAATTTTAAGCTTACAATAAGTTTACATTACCATTCTACCTTTGTGATACTAAAAACAAAGTGGAAAAGGAATGAACTTTAATTTCTTAAAATCAAATTTACCCGATTTTGATCTGCTGACACTATTAATGGTTGTCAGTGCGGTAATACTTTTAAGTATCAGATCACTATAATAAACCTTTACTCCCAAATAGGAGGGGTTACTTTAATTGAATAGGGAGAGTGATTTATTTACAATTGTTGATCACCTTCCTGATATATCTGAACATGATATATTCTTCACTTTCCTCGTCTTTTTGATGGACGGCGTCTTCTAAATCGACTATTACTCTGTTTTTTATGGAATCTGTGCGGAGAAATTTGGAGACATTTTCCCTGATATAAGCCCTCTTTTCTTCTTCTGTGTGAGAAAGAAATTCTATATAGACCTCTTTTACAAGCTTTAAGCCTCTGTCTGGGCTTAGATTTTTAAGAAGAGTGAAACATGAAAGGTTGTTCAGCTCTTTTTGGGATACGATACAATCACAGTCCGCAATGCTTAAATGCAAATAAGCAAGGAAGTGTTCGTAAACCCAATTCATCGTCACATTTTGATGAACCATAAACTTAAAAGGTTTAACATTGTAAATTTAATCCTTTTGTAAATAACAAAAAAATACCTCTGTTAATTTAACAGAGGTATTTTTGTTATTGTTTTGTAAAACAGGCTATTACATCATTCCACCCATTCCTCCGCCCATTGGAGGCATATGGCTGTGAGCAGCTTTTTCTTCTGGCTGATCTGCAACTACACATTCCGTAGTAAGAAGAAGAGCAGCAATAGAAGCAGCATTTTCAAGAGCTAGTCTTGTAACTTTTGTAGGATCTAAGATACCAGCGGCAAACATGTTTTCATATCTGTCATCACGCGCATTGTATCCATAATCACCTTGTCCTTCTTTTACTTTCTGAACGATTACAGAACCTTCAAGACCTGCGTTGAATACGATAGTTCTCAATGGAGCTTCGATAGCAGTTCTGATGATTTGTACACCTGTGATTTGATCTTCGTGAGATAGTTTTAAATTATCAAGTGCTGCACTAGCTCTGATAAGAGCTACACCGCCACCAGGGATAACACCTTCTTCAACAGCAGCTCTTGTTGCATGTAATGCATCATCAACTCTGTCTTTTTTCTCTTTCATTTCAACTTCAGTAGCAGCGCCAACATAAAGGATAGCTACACCACCTGAAAGCTTAGCTAGTCTTTCCTGAAGTTTTTCTTTATCGTAGTCAGAAGTAGTAGATTCAATCTGAGCTTTGATCTGATTAATTCTCGCTTTAATTTCTTCTTTTTGACCAGCACCGTTAACAATAGTAGTGTTGTCTTTGTCAACAATGATTTTTTCAGCAGTACCTAAGAAATCAAGGGTAGCGTTGTCAAGTTTGAATCCTCTTTCTTCAGAGATTACAGTTCCGCCAGTTAATGCAGCGATATCTTCAAGCATTGCTTTTCTTCTGTCTCCGAAGCCTGGAGCTTTTACAGCAGCAATTTTCAAAGCACCTCTTATTTTGTTTACAACAAGAGTAGCAAGAGCTTCGCCATCTAGATCCTCAGAAATGATCAACAATGGTTTTCCTGTTTGAACTACTTGCTCCAATACTGGAAGAAGTTCTTTCATTGAAGAGATCTTCTTGTCATAGATAAGGATGAAAGGATTGTCAAGATCAGCTTCCATTTTATCTGCATTGGTTACAAAGTAAGGAGAAAGGTATCCTCTATCGAATTGCATACCTTCAACGATCTTTACTTCAGTCTCAGTTCCTTTTGCTTCTTCTACAGTGATTACACCATCTTTACCAACTTTGTCCATAGCATTGGCAATCATTTTACCAATTTCCTCATCGTTGTTGGCAGAGATTGTAGCAACCTGAGCTACTTCCTGAGAGCTCTCGATTTTTTTAGATTGTCTTTTAAGATCAGCAACGATAGCTTCTACAGCTTTATCGATACCTCTCTTAAGGTCCATCGGGTTTGCACCTGCCGCAACGTTTTTAATACCAGCATTGAAAATAGCCTGAGCAAGAACAGTAGCAGTAGTAGTACCATCACCGGCAGCATCAGCGGTTTTAGATGCAACTTCTTTTACAAGTTGTGCACCCATATTTTCGATTGGTTCTTTTAATTCAATGTCTTTCGCAACAGAAACACCGTCTTTAGTAACTGTTGGAGCACCGAATTTTTTGTCAAGGATTACATTTCTTCCTTTTGGTCCTAATGTCACCTTTACAGCATCAGCCAATGCATCTACACCTTTTTTCAGTTTTTCTCTGGCTTCTGTATCGAAAAATATATTTTTTGCCATGGTATTTTTAATTTTTTTTGTTTTGTAATTGATTTGCTTTTAGACAATTAAGTTATTAAAGAACTGCGAATATATCAGCTTCGCGCATCATAAGATACTCTTTCCCATCAATGGTGATCTCAGTGCCTGAGTATTTACCATAAAGAACAGTGTCGCCTACTTTTACAGTCAGAGGCTCATCTTTTTTTCCTGTTCCAATTGCAACAACAGATCCTCTTTGAGGTTTTTCTTTAGCTGTATCAGGAATAATGATACCAGAAGCGGTTCTTTCTTCAGCAGGAGCAGGTTGGATCAAAACTCTGTCTGCTAGTGGTCTGATATGTAGATTGTTACTCATTTTGTTAAAGCGTTTAATTTTATAAGGTTAAAAGTTTTTAATTTTCTTCGATACTGCAGCTCTGCATTTCCTGTGCCAGAGGTAAAAAGCTGAAGATTTGTCAGTGAACGGTGAGGCATAGAAACCCAGATCTGCCTTTTTTGTTTTAAAACCTGTCATTTTTTCATTTGTTTTTTTAGGGTGAATTGGATAAATTATGTGAGGGCTAACAAAATGGCATTGAAATCGTATATCTAGTATAACTTTTTTGAGATTATGAAAGAGTTAAATAAAAACTGGCTGACAGAAGGACTTATAGATTTTGAGTATAAAAAATATATGCTCCTCGCTTACCTTCACGATGTAAAGGGAAGCTTTAATGAAAAGAAACTTTATCCATTTCTTTCCGATTTACTTTTTCACTATCAGAATCTTGTGCGTTTAAAGGAAAATAAACAGCTTCTGAAAGAACATTTCCCTAAACAAATTTCCAGTGCTGATTTCGAAAAGTTAGAAGTCATCTATGAGGAATTGGTCAATGATGACAAGGTTATGCGGGAACTGGAGGAAATAGTAATGTTCGCATTGCCTAAACTTAAAGATCAGTTGGTGGAGGGAAAAGAGATTTATGAAGAGATAGAAGACAAGCTGTCAATAAGTCCGATAGGACTGTCTCCTCTTAATTTAGATGCGGGATACCTTTTATTTCATACTAATAACAGAACTGAAACACAGGTTTATGAATATCAGGTGACTTTATTTCAAACAGCAGAAGCTAAATACAGAGGAATTCATACACACTTTGTCGAAAGTATAAGTAAGACCATAGGGAATACTTTTGAAAACATAAAATTGGAGTTGATTAAGAAGTATAAAAAGTTACCAAATCCTGCTACTTTTTTGGTGAATTCAAAAATAAACTATCCTTTTGAAGAAACTGTAATGCCTATAACCAAGAGGTTGCTGGTGAAAAAGCTTTATTCAGAAACTCAATAGACTATAGTAAATACTATTACGGTAGGGATAAAAAAAACGCCTCTAATTAGAGGCGTTTTTTTTTATCTTTTATAACAACATTATTCAGCTGTATCATTTTTAGCAGGAGCTTTTTCCTGACCTTCACCTGGAGCTTTAGGCATCAGCTTATTTCCTTCCTGAGCTCTTTCAACGTTCACACTGTTTATACCTGCGTCATTATCTTCAACATTGTTTTTATAAAGAAGATTAATGCCAAGGCAAAGAACAACTAGAGCAATTGCAAATCCCCAGGTTAATTTTTCTAGTAAATCTCCGGTTTTTTTCACACCCATGAATTGAGTAGAACCACCTGCAAAGTTTCCGGAAAGACCACCACCTTTAGAATTTTGCGCAAGTACCAGAACAACAAGGAAAAAACAGGCTATAAATATTAAAACCGTGACTAAAATTTCCATTATAAATTATTTTTCGTTTTTTAATTCATTAATAAGGCCTGCAAAGTAAGTACTTTTTTCAGGATTTTTCAAACTTAATTGTGTGTAAATATCAATAGCTTTCTGAATTTTACCTTGTTTTATCAAAATCTTAGCAAAGTTTTCAGATACCAATCCTTTGGATTCTACACCGGATTTTGCAGAAAGGTCTTCTTGGTCCTCGGCAACAGTCCTTGGATTTAATGGAGGAATTGTTGGATCCTCTTTTATAAATTTGTCTATTATATTTTCAACTTGCTTTTTATCAAGCTGTTTTCTTCCTCTATCAAGGAATTCTAGGTATTGAATGTGCAAATCAGCATCATTATTACTGATTTCCTCGTTGTCAATATTTTTTTCTATGATTTTTTTCTCGAGAAAAGCGTTTTTCTCTTCTTCTTTCTTTAAAAAGATTTCAACCTTTTCCCAAGGAAATTTTTCAATATTGATTTTGTTTTTGCCCTTAAATGCTTCTTTCTGAGAAAGTTCTTCTAGTATTTTATCTTCAGGAAAAGCGTATTTTTTTTCCGGCATTACCGCCGGTAGGATGACTGGAGGAGGAACAGTAGAAGGATTTTCTGCGTCGGATTCTGGATCGGTAATTTTATCTTTGGCTGCTTCTTCTTTCAGTTTTCTGAGTTCTTGCAGGTTTTTCTGAAGATCTTCAAAAAATTCTTTTGAATTGGTTATGACCTGCCCAGTAGGAGGGGAATATTTTTCAGCTTCTGACGGATCATCTTTTTGAGGAAGAATTTCTTTTTCCTCCTGAACTTTAATTTCGTCTCTTTTTTCTGGTTCAGAAATTAGCTTAGTATTTTTCTCTTCAGCAATGCTGGCAGTTTCACTTATGGCAATGTTTTCTTCTTCAATTTCTTCAATGAGAACTTTTTCTTCAAGAAGATTTTCAGGAGCAGGAGCCTGTATTAAATGATTGATTGATTTATTTTCTGATTTAAAAGAATACCTCGAATGGTGGATTATCTTTTTAAGATTTTTCCTGTCAAAAGAATAGGCTGCTGCTTTTCGTATTCTTTTTTCAGCAAGCATATTATCTGTTTCATAGGAAGCCTTGGCAAACAGGATATGTGCTGCCTGGCAGTAAGGGAAAATCTTCACGACTTCTTCCAGATCTTTAAGATCTGTAGAAGAAACTTCCGCGGAGTTTGTAATTAAGTCTATGAAACGTTGCTTATTCAATATTTATCCGGTTTTTAGGATTTACCAGTTGGAAGTTGTTTTTGTAAAGATATCCAAAACCATCTGGTCCAGCATCTTATTTACTAAGGTCCCTTCTACTTGTGATAAAGCCTGATTGGCAGGGAAGTCACCGCTTGTAGGCGGACTGGTAAAGACATTGGTAAAGCTGGCTTTTTCATCGAGTGTATTAATAAATTTTACTTCAATCTTTATGACCAATCTGTTGATACCAGCAATCTCATTGGCTTGAACACCCGTACTCGTTATATTATAACCAACTATTCTTCCCTCAAGTTGCCAGTCTCCATTACTTTTTACTAGTACCAGGTTGGAGTTTTGCTGGTAGTAACTTCTTAGTTTTTCAGTGAAATTCTGCGAAAGGGTAGGAGGGCCATTACCTGCGTCATTAGGAAAATTGAGAATAGAAATGTTTTTTACTTCCGGAGGAATTCTTCCATCGGTAAATGAATATACACCACATCCTGTTAGGAAAGAAAGAATAAATACCAGAATAAGTGCATTAATGCTTAATCTAAACAAGTTTCTGGCGGGGCTAAATTTATTCATGATACTATATTCAAAATTCTTTTATTAAATCAAAATTATTCTTCGATTTCATACTGCTTTAATTTCCTGTACAGTGTACGTTCAGAAATGCCAAGGTCGCGAGCAGCATTTTTTCTTTTATTATGATTTCTCTTCAGGGCCTTTAAAATCATTTCTTTTTCCTTGTCTTCAAGAGAAAGCGATTCTTCTTCGGGCTCCTGAATTGCATCCTCTATTTTTTCTATTTCAATAGGGGCATGTTCGTGTATATGCTCTTCGGAAGGAGGAGGCAGCAAAAACTTAGCCGGACGTTGGTCTCTGGGATAAATTTCTTCGGTAATTCCAGTAAAAAGGTCAGGATGATCTTTGATCATCTGTGAGCCATAATTTTCGTTTTGAAGAAGGTCAAAAACGAGTTTTTTTAACTCTGTCATATCTTTCTTCATGTCAAAAAGAATTTTATACAGAATATCTCTTTCTGAAAAATCTTCTGTTTTGTTCTTGTCTTTATTAAAGACAGCCGGAATGCCACTGTGAGGCTCAGGAAGGTATTTTAATAAAGTCTCTTTAGTGATATCTCTGTTGGTTTCCAGAACAGAGACCTGCTCAACGATATTTTTAAGCTGACGAATATTTCCAGGAAAACGAAAATTGTTTAGACTAACCTTTGCTTCGTCATTGAGTCTAATCGGCTGTACTTTGTATTTATCAGCAAAATCGGCAGCGAATTTTCTAAAAAGTAATTCTTTGTCGCCTTCACGATCTCTCAGCGGAGGCACGAAGATAGGCACGGTATTCAATCTGTAATAAAGATCTTCACGAAACTTCCCTTTCTCAACTGCCTGGTAAAGATCTACGTTAGTTGCAGCTACAACTCTTACATTTGTCTTTTGAACTTTGGAAGAGCCAACCTTTATAAATTCTCCGTTTTCAAGTACTCTTAAGAGTCTGGCCTGTGTTCCTATCGGCATTTCACCTATTTCATCAAGAAATATTGTCCCACCATTAGTCACTTCGAAATATCCTTTTCTCGCTTCATGCGCTCCTGTAAATGAGCCTTTCTCATGACCAAACAGTTCAGAGTCTATAGTTCCCTCTGGAATTGCACCGCAGTTAATAGCAATAAATTGCCCATGTTTACGGGAGCTTAAAGAATGTATTATTTTGGAAAAGGATTCTTTTCCGCTACCGCTTTCTCCGGTAATTAAAACTGTCATATCAGTCGGTGCTACCTGAATAGCAACCTGAATTGCATGATTTAAAACAGGAGCATTGCCAATAATCCCAAATCTTTGCTTTACGCTTTGTATTTCTTCATTCAGATTCACGGATTCTCCCTTCGATTTTAATTAACTGATTTTTGTTGAAGAAGGAATTATTTCAATAATCTCTCCAAAAAGAGTGGCAAGCGAACAGTCTGTCACAAGTACATTCACATAATCCCCAATTTTGCTGTTCCCTTTAGGAAATACTACAACTGTATTTTCTGAGTTTCTGCCTTTATATTCCTGATCTGATTTTTTAGATTCTCCTTCAACAAGCACTTTATGTACTTTGCCCAACGCTTCCTTATTTCTGTATAGGGAATGCTCTTGCTGAAGGTTGATTACCTCAGTAAGGCGTCTCATTTTGGTCTCTTCCGGAATATCATCAGCATACTTTTTCTGTGCAAGAGTTCCCGGTCTTTCAGAGTAGGCAAACATATATGCAAAGTGGAACTTTGCCTCTTCCATGAGAGACAGGGTCTCCTGATGCTCTTCTTCTGTTTCGGTGCAGAAGCCTGTGATCATATCTGATGATATACCACAGTCTTCCCCAATAATATTTCTTATAGCCTTTACTCTGTCCAGGTACCACTCTCTTGTGTAAGTTCGGTTCATCAAGTCCAGTATTCTGCTGTTGCCGCTTTGAACAGGTAGGTGTATGTAGTTACAGATGTTCTCATACTTTTTGATTGTGTAAAGGACCTCATCTGTAATGTCTTTTGGATGTGAGGTTGAGAACCTGACTCTCAGGTCAGGGCTGACAAGTGCTACTTTTTCAAGTAACTGAGCGAAATTTACTTTTTCGCTTCCGTCTTCTGATTGCCACTTATAAGAATCTACATTCTGACCAAGAAGGGTTACTTCTTTATAACCCTGTTCTACAAGTTCTAGGGTTTCTTTTAGAATAGACTGAGGGTCTCTGCTACGTTCGCGGCCTCTCGTAAAAGGAACAACACAAAATGAACACATGTTGTCACAGCCCCTCATAATGGATACGAACGCACTGACTCCATTTGAATTTAACCTTACCGGACTGATATCCGCATATGTTTCTTCTTTGGATAAAAAGACATTAACGGCTTTATTTCCTTCATCTGCTTCAGCCATTAGATTTGGCAGGTCTCTATAGGCATCAGGTCCTATTACGAGGTCAACAATTTTCTCCTCTTCAAGAAATTTTGCTTTTAACCTTTCTGCCATGCACCCTAAAACTCCGATGGTTAGAGAGCGCTTTCTTTTTTTCAAAGTGTTAAACTGAGCAAGGCGGTTTCTTACCTTTTGTTCGGCATTTTCCCTGATCGAACAGGTATTGATAAAAATTACATCAGCAAGTTCCATGCTGTTAGTTGTGTCAAAACCATTCTTATGCATAATAGAAGTCACGATTTCGCTGTCAGAAAAATTCATCTGACAACCGTAGCTCTCTATATATAATTTTCTCTTATTACCTGTATTTTGTTCAGTGCTAATTCTAGGTAAATCACAGGCGGCTTTTTCCTCTGCTGTCATTGATTCCTTATGATTGATCCTGTCTTCCATTTAATAAATTCTTTTTGCAAAGATAAGAAATTTATTTAAAACTGACAGATTGGCAGATTTAATATTTATTAACCTAAAAATCAGGTTTAAAAGTTCAATTCGTCAATAAGTTTTTGGTCCAGCCCATAAATGTCCCTTCTAAAATGAAGATTTTCTTTGCTATCCATCCAGGTTGTGAAGTACACAATGTAAACCGGTACTTTTTTCTTGAGTTTCATAAATACTTCCTTCTCCATTCCCAGTAGTTTGTTAATTTCTTTTTCTTTCCACATACCTTGCTGCTCTAAAAGATATTGAGCAAGTTTCATAGGTTCTTCCAAACGAATACATCCATGGCTAAATCCTCTTTCTTTCTGTGTGAAAAGGTGCTTGGAAGGAGTATCATGAAGGTAAACATCGAAGGTATTAGGGAATAAAAATTTCACTTTGCCTAATGGGTTTTCAGGACCAGGTGTTTGTATGAAGGTTAAATTGAAGTTTTGTTCGTTGATAGAATGCCATACAATGCTATCAGGATGTACAGGGTTGTTCAGTTTATTGCCAAGGAAGATCTGCATGTGATGGCTCGATAAATAAGCAGGATCCTTCTTTTGCATTGGAAGTAACTCCTTAACGGCAATACTTTTCGGTACATTCCAGGAAGGGTTAAATACGAGAAATTGAATTTCATTTGAAAATATTGGAGTATGCGATAAGGTCTTTCCTACGATGACATTCATCTGCCAGGCATGCTTATTATTTTCATATACATGCAGTGCATATTCCGGAATATTAATGGCCAGATAAAGATCTCCGCCTTTTTCCGGAAGCCATCTCCATCTCTCCATATTTGCAGAAATTTGTAAGATCCTTTTTTCAACTGGAATATTCAGTTCATCTGTTGTTAGAGGGTCTAGAATTCCAGTTGTATCAAGACCATGGCAGAACTGAAATTTTTTTAGAGCAGCAACAAGAGTTGAATCAAAATAAGCACTAGTATCTGTTTTTAATGTTTTACTTTCAAATGAAAGGCGATGTCTTAGTTGTTTGATAATCTCAGAAGTGTCACCGGATTTTATGTTAATGGTTCCCTTGTCTACATTTCCCCATCCGCCTTGCTTGGCAATTTTCCTGTATTGAATAAGGGTTTTCTTTAATAAATTATATTGCCTATGTAAAGGATGGAATTTAGATGCAGAAAAGGTGCTGTCCAAATTCGCTTTAAGAATTGAGGCTAGCAGCTCTCTTTCGTTGATTGTTTTTTTAGTGATAAACCAATCATACTTTTCCGGATTATTGATACCTGCCCAGATTTTCCGCGCATATTTAAAAAAAGTTATGGAAAGAAAAATATCAAATTCTTCTCTGGCCTTTATGTGTTCAGGATGTGTAGACTTCTGGTAGTCGGAGAGCTGAATGTAGTGATGCCATATATCATTAGTAGGAAAGCATTCCATAGAGAATCCTTCCTCATCAATATGTTTGATCATATTGATAGTATAATTAGCCTGTGGGATGAACTTCCCTTTATATGACCAGGCAAGTTTATAATTTCGTTTTTTATAAAAAGAAAGAACATCTTCCTTCCATATACTGTCTTCTGGTTGGTTGTGAAAATAGACATTTATAAGATTTTCATCTGTTTTTTCAATTCCCGGAAGTTTTACGGTATGGGCTTTTTTTTGAGAATTTACTTTTCCTTTACAGGAAAATAAAATGATACTATATAAAGAGACAAGTAGAAGAAGGAGGTGCTTTGATTTCACAAATGTCAATAGGTTAATGAATTTTCCGGCATCAATTTATGAAATTATTCTTTTGATTCCAGAATAGATTTGAGTTGTTTGTCATGGTCATAGATATCTTTAAGGAAGTGGATAGCTCCTTTTTCATCAACCCATGTAGTAAAGTAAAGGATGAAGACCGGTAGTTTTTTCTTTAACAAAATTGTTTTTTCCTCCTGTCTGTATATTGCCTGATATAGTTTCTTTTTATTCCAATCGGGTTCATCTTTCAAAAGGTAAGATGCAAGCCAAACAGGATCTTCAATTCGAATGCATCCATGACTAAAGTTTCTTTCACTTTCTTCAAAAAGATAATCCGATGGAGTATCATGCAGGTATATATCGTATTCGTTAGGAAATAAAAACTTGATGTTACCTAATGGATTATAGTAGTTTGGTTTTTGTTTTAATACATAATTAAATTTGCGGCTGTCAAGATTGAGCCAGTCTATGGTGTCAGGCCTGACCATTGTGTTGAACGAATAATCTGTAAATATTTCTATATTTTGTTTAGAAAGTATGCTAGTATCTCTTTTGATCATTGGAACAAGCTCTGTTACCGCGATATTAGCAGGAACAATCCAGGATGGATTGATAACTATTTTTTCTATCTGATCACTGAAAATCGGAGTGTAAGCTCCACTTTTTCCGACGATCACTTTCATATTAAAAATTTCAGAGTCTTTTTCGAAAACATGCATTTTAAATTCAGGTATGTTTACTAGTATGTATTTTTCCGAAGGTTCTTCAGGTACCCATCTCCAGCGTTCCATATTGATCGTGATCTGCTCTATTCTATCTTCAATCGGGACATTCATTTCTTTGAGAGTTTCACCTTTGACAATGCCATCTTCTTTCAGTTTGTGTCTATATTGAAAGTGCATAACAGCCTGTTCAAGTTCCTGATCAAATGTTTGGTTATCCTCAAAATGACTAAGATCTGAAGAGAGATAAAGCCGTTTTCTCAAAGTTATAATTTCAGGATCAATATCCCCCTTGATTAACACCTTGCCTTTTGGGTTAATAGTGGGCCATCCGCCTTTTCTGGCAATTTCTGTGTATTTATTTAATACAACCTTGAGTTCTTTATAATCTTTATGTAGTGGTTCGAATTCAGAGAAAGGGTCCTTGGTTCCAGAAGACAGAATGGAATCAAGGGTTTTTCCATACTTAACTTTTTTGTGTTTGATTTTCCATAAGTTTTCCAAGTCGTCATTTTTGAAGTGGCCTCTCCAGATTTTTTTAGAGTCTTTGAAAAAAGAAGCCGAAAGCAGGATATCCGTATAGGTAAAGATTTCCTGCTTTTCTTTCAATCTGAACCATTGCGTGTCATTACTTTTTTTAATGGCCTCTTTTAAAGCAATCACATTGGTACTGTCCGTTGGTAATCCATGTTTATTCATATGGTAAAGGTAATTTACCAGCATTTGAGCTTGAGGTATGAATTCGTAATCTTTTGACCAGGCCAGCTGGAAGTTTCTTCTTATATAGAACTTCTCCAGTTTGTTTTGAACCTGTTGGTATTCGGGATGTTTTTTTATGAATTTTTTTATTTCAGCATCAGAGATTTTGACCTGTTCAGGCATTATAATGTTGAAATTCACGCTATCATTGTATTCCCTTTGAAAAGTATTTGTTTTTTTAGAATCACATGAATTCAAAAAAAGTAACAGAAATGCAATTAATAATACCTTCATCAGAAATATATATTCTAGTCAACACAGATACCATGGACAGCTGAATAAATGCCCTTCAAATAAATAACTGCAATAGGGGAAAATGAGTTTTCAATAAGTAAGGAGAATAAATGGTAAAATCTAAATGAATAAAAATACCATATATTTTTACTCTGTTTTTTTCAGTGAATTTTAATCGGATATTTGGTGTAAAATAGTGGGAATCGTTTGGTTTTAAGGAATTAACGTTTTATACTTGTCTTTTAAAAGGGCCCTGTTTATCTTCTAGTTTATATTTTTAATCAGTACTTAACTATTAATTGAAATGAAGGATAACATTTTTGATTCGGACAAAGCATTTACAATTGAAACTTTAAAAGAGTTAAAAAAGCTGATCCTTGAAGAACAAAACATCAAACCAGAGAATAAAACAAAAATTTTTGAAATGCTTCAGGAAGTAGATTTTATTCTGGGGAAATATGATACTATTTATGAGGAAATGGTAGATGTGTTTGCTTCTATGGCTTTACATGATTTCAGTAAACGACTTCCTACTGATATTGGCTTTAAACATGATTTTTTAAGCTTCCTGACTTTAGGGATAAATATGATTAATGAGCAGCTTGCTGAAAATTCCCTATCAAAACAAGGAGTTCACAAGGTTATTGATGTAATGGAAAATAAAGACAGGGTTATTTTCATTACAGGAATAAATGGAAACATATTTTTTGCCAATTCAACTGCAAAGGATCTGAATGATTTTAAAGAGGAGACTTTGATAGGACAAAAGATTGAGACTTTAATTGAAAATTATTGCAATATAGAAGAGTTGATGTTATGGGATGGAAGCCTTAATAATATTCCAATTCAGTTTCGCTGGAATGGAAGTTTAATATCTTCTGTATTGAATGTTTCTTTGATTATGCATTCAGGGAAAGTTGAGAATATTATTTATTTGATAAAGTTAAATCAGCGATAAGCATAAAGCGAAAAGCTAAAAGATGCCAATCTAAAAATTAAAAGCTAAAAGTTGAAAAATCCCTTTCGAGACTTTCAACTTTTAGCTTTAAGCTTTCCGCATTTAAGCTGCTTTTCCGCCACCTGCGAGTGTATTAATGAATGATACAGAGAAACTGTCTTTCATCTGAACAAAACCAATTTTTTCAATCACATTAGCGTTAAATTTCCTTTTATTCTGTGAAGCAGTAAATCCAAGAGAAACACTAGGAACATTCAGCTCACCAGCTCTTTTAACTATTTGCCAAAGTATCTGTGGATATAAATTATGGGTGTCAACAAACTCATAGTTCATTCCTGTAAGCAAGAAGCAGTACTCTGAAGCCGATTTATGGCAAATTGCTATACCTGAAGGATGATTTGTTCCTTTAATGGACAATTCGATAAATTCCCAAGAATTTTTCTTTGCTATATTCAGGAATAGTTTTTTAGGGAGTAAAAAAGTATTTAAAACGAAACTTTTAGCGGCTACATTTTTATACAGCTCATAGTATTCGTCAATCTTATTTTCAGAAGGATTAGTAATAATATTTACATCGTATAAAGATTCAAAATTTTGGGCCCTTTTCTTAATATAGTAACGTTTCTCACTGGTTACCTGCTCAATAAAATTATCAGCGGATTTCCAATTGAAATTTTCAATAACATGTGTGTCGGGAAGAGGAACAGGAATAAATCCCTGGTCTTTAAAGAAATTATATAGATCTGTATTTTTTTTGTAAAAATCTCTTAAGTTTAAAACCACGGCTTTCTCTGTGTCCTGAAGCTTCCAAACGGTGTCGAGCAACAACATTAATGCTTTCTGCCATTCATTATGATTTTGATTAAGGTACATATGTTTACCTTCCGTAAGCAGTGTGCCCATAATCAAAGATTTTGAGGTCAGGAAATATTTATTTTTTTGCCTTCCTGACTCAATAATTTTTGATGATTCAGGGGGAGCAAGCATATCATCTTTAGTGAGAGCAGTTGTAAAAAAAGTTGCAAGTACTGGTATGCCTATCTTGTCTCTTATGATATAATAGTGGAAGTTCCAATTGTTTTCAGGTTCAAAGTTTTGAGAAAAACTTTTTTCCATTATTTCAAGACTCTCATGATCTATAATTCCCTCTGTACCTAAAAGTTTATTCCAAAGATTTTTGTCAATTTTAGAGATGGATTGCTCATATTGAATTGAAAACCCTGAGGTTGATGTAGGAATTGAAATTTCATCTTTCTCTTTAAAATTAGCTATTCTTCTAAATGCCCTGTAGACATCATTTACAGTTCTGCCTTCCTCTTCTAGGGCCTTTGGGAAATGGTATGCCAGTCCTTTTACTAGTTTTTCTATATCTTCTTTAGTATGGTGTAATGTAATAGTGAATCTAACTCCAGTGCAGGTTTCTGGTACCGCAGGAAAGGCCGAGATATTTACAAAACAACCTTCTCCCAGCATTCTCTTTACCAAATTGTAGCCTACTCTAACCAATCCTAATCCTATAAAGAATATTGGAGTATTCGGGTTGGATACTACAGGTAAGTTGTGAGCCTCCAAAAGTTCATGACAGTATGCAATCTTCTCAGCAAGTGCAGCTTGTTTTTCGTAAATTTCATCTGAGAGCAAAATTTTAGCAGATGCTATTCCTGCTCCCAAAACCGGAATCTGGTGCGGTCCTGAAAAAATAAACGCACCTCCACAGTTTCTCACTTTCTGGCAGAGTTCTTCATCCGGAATTACAAATGCACCTCCTCCAGCTGCAAATGCTTTATTAAGAGAAGTAGCAACAATCATTTTAGGGTGTAGGAGCATCTGATTGAGCACATATCCGCGTCCATGTTGCCCCATCCAACCTAATCCATGAGCATCATCTGCATAAATATGGAATTTTTTGTGGTTCTTTAACATCTCCGAGATCTGATCCATGGGAGCGAAGTCGCCATACATACTATAAACTCCATCCATCATATACCAAACCTTATTATATGATTGGCTAAGTTCGGTTACTTTTTTTCTCAATTCATCCATGTCATTATGCCTAACAATTGTGACAAAGACTCCTTTCGCTTTCATTTTAATAGCTGCATCTTGAACACTCGCATGAACCTGTTGGTCCATTATTATAGCGTCATTTTCTCCTACTACTACAGGAATCACTGCATGATGTCCGAGAGAAACAGAAGTTGATAGCACTACAGGGGCATCAAAAATCTTTCTGACCAGACTTTCAAGTTCTCTATAAAGTGTACATGACATATATGTACGGGAACATGAAAATTGTACACCAAATTTTTTTATCGCTTCAATAGCTCCGTCTTTAAGTCTTTGATCTAGTTCAAGACCAAGGTAACTACAAGAACCAAAGTTAATTAGCTTATTTCCCTCAACGGTTATAATTCTTCCGTCATAAAATTCATCTTCTGTAGTAAATTGCCCAACCCCACGATTTTTTCCATTTGTTACAATCTCATTAATGAGTTCTAGAACATTTTTCATAATTTAGATTTTAGTTTTAGTTAGGTGTAAGGTTTTATCAAAAGTTTATACGGATATGGTTGAAAAAAAGATGATTAAAAATTCATATTTTGAAAATGAATTTGCAGAATTCTGGATTGAGGATGGAATATTAATGGAAGTTTTTAAACCCGACATTACATCTCTTACACCACAAGTAGCTAAGAGGGTAATAGAAGATAGGTTGAAAGTTTCCAATGGCGTTACAATGCCTTTATTTGTTGACTTTGCAAATCTTAAGTCTGTAGATAATGAGACAAGGAGATTGTTTTCAAGTCCTCATTCCTTACAGTTTATAAGCGCTTCAGCATTTTTAATGCATAGTTATGTGGCATTTTATGGTGGACGTCTGTATTTATTGCTTGATAAACCAAAGGTTAGAACTGAGTTATTTAGAACAAAGTCAAGAGCGATAGAATGGTTGAATAGCTATAAAAAATAGCGTTTGTGTGATAAATACTACATTTGGTCTGTAGTATTGAAGTGTTCAGGCTTTTTGGGAAGCATTATATGTTAAATTTCTGACAATTAGTTAATTGTGTTTTATTTAGATTGTCTTGAGTTATTCAGGGATTATTTTAGGTTTTAGTGTATTTTTTGAAGTAATATTGGTGGGCTTTTTTAATGATTTTAATTAGACTATAGCTAGCGGTAGGATTTTTATGCCTTTTTGATACTATAAAAAAAGCCCTTTCGGGCCCTTTTTAATTTCCCTGAGGGATTTTAATTTTCTTCTTTAATGAAATAAATCTCAAGTCAATTTCTCCATATATTTTGCCTGCGCTTGCAGTTGCCAGGAGTAAAATACCTGTAAACAGGCCGGCAAAGGCAAAGTGGTCAAAATAGAAGTGAGAAATGTAGACATTTCCGGCCATGTTGGTTAATCCAAGAATGATAAATGATTTTATCTTATATATATATCCGATAATACCAAAGATCATTGCAAATAGCAGGCTGAAAGCCGGAAAAAACAAGTTCATGTTTTCTTTGAAAGGGAAAAAACCGACAGTTACTCCAAGTGGCATTCCTATAGCCAGAAGGGTTGTGAGCATCCTTAAAGGATGGTCTGTTTTAGTTTGTTTTATTCCAAAGGCCTTCCGTACAACTCTATATATTGGCTGAAATAATGTAGCACCACCCAGCAATGCAAGCATAGCCAAATGAGGGTAGTTATATGCACCTAAACATCCTGCTAAAAGCCACACGAGTCCCATTGTTGAGAAAAGCAGGTAATAGTTATTGTAATTGTTTCTAACATCCGCTGTAAATCTATCCATACCCAAAAAAGATTAAATTTGAAGAATATACACCTATTCAAAAAAGTAACAGATAAATTGGATTGGTTGTTGAAGGATTAAAAAAATAAGAGGCTAAAGATTTGATCTTTAGCCTCTTATGTGGTTTGTTGAACCTTTGGTAATATTTGAAGTATCTATTTGCCTCTTAAAGCTTCTAATGCAAAGCTTAAATAGACAAATGGAGCATTCCAATTAATTGCAATCTCATTAGAAGCATAGCTGCATTTATGATCGATATAAGATTTTGCGTGAGCTGTGGATGTATATACAGATCCGGGACAGTCAGCCTTATCTTCCTGACCTGGATTTGGACCACCAGCAAGAAGACCTGGAACCGGATCTTCTATACCGTCAGCTTCTGAAGGTCTTGTGTGAGGATGCATAACTTTTTTGCTTCCAAATCCTGTTAGGAAGCAATAGCCAGTTGCATTTCTTCCAAGCAGATAGTCCATGTTAGATTGAGCTGCATCCAAATAGTTTTTGTCTTTAGTAAGAAGGTAAGCCTGGATTAGAAGGACCCCCTGATTAGCTGCAATACTGTTGCTTCCCCATCTAAAATCACCTCCTGAAGTTCCCATTGCAGTTCCATATGCAGATTTTTCTGCGTTTTCTTTGTATTTATTTGCAAGGCTTACGATTTTTCCAGTAATAACATCGGGGTTAATGTTTTCAAATTCAGCAAGCTTGGATTTGTTTTGCGCGATTGTGTAAAGACCTAAAGTTGAGACACTAGCCCAGTCAGGTATTGATGGGGTCTGAGCAAGTGAGTATTCTAATTTAGACTCTTCGAAATACGCACCTTTACCTGTAGTTACAAAGAGCTCAATTGCAGCCCACTGAAATTCATCTTCAAATTTGGTGTCGCCATATTCACCTGTTCTAATACCTGGCTGAAATTTTTGATTTAATGTAGTTTGTCTGTATTCAATGTTTGGATTCTTTTTAGCCCAAGCATATGCTTTAACAGCTGCATTTTTAAGAGAGTCAGAAAGACCAGGGAACTCTTTTTTGTATTTGGCAAATACTCTTGATGCTTGCGCGGTTACTGCAGCAAAATCAAGAGAAGCAGCGGTTCCTTTCTGCACGACATATCGAGGAGCTTTTGCATCTGCTGGCATGATGTAACCGTCAAAGCTTGGGTTAGTAAGTTTATGGTAAACACCACCGTCTTCATCTTGCATAGTAAGCATCCATCTTACGTTCCACAAAATTTCGTCAAGAAGGTCAGGAACATTGTTCTTGCTTTCCGGGATGTTAAGCTTTACAGTATCTGCGAATTTTGGAAATTGCTCATAAATGAAAAGCAATGTATAAGTACTGATACCTGAGTTTACAATATATTTATTATAATCACCTGCATCGTACCAACCTCTAGGAGAAGAGATTTCAAATTTTTCAGGACGTGTAGCTGTAGCTGCAGATCCGTGAACCATTACTTTATTGTCAGGATGTCCTGCTGGTCTTGCCCATTTTCCTGCATGTTCAGGAGTCAGGTCAATAGAAGCTCTTTGATAGTAGTAACCTCTGATACTTCCTTTGGCCACGGGAAGTAAAACCTTTTCTTGAATTTCAAAAGGGAATGAATATCCCAATTTGGGCACAAAAACGCGGTAAGTTCCCGGAGTTTTAAATTTGGAAAAATCAGCCTTGCTAACATTTTCTTTTGAATGTTCCCATATAACCCCAGGGGTTAACTGTCCTGTGAAGACTGTATCTTTCAGATTTTCTTTTATTACATAAAATTTATCTGAAGGTGCATCAACAACGACTGCCGTTTTAGGGCCAGATGGATAAAATCCTACCTGATTCAGGCGGATATCCTCCGTAAGTTTTGATTGAGATTGCGCTTCCGGAGTAAGTAATAGAATTGGAAGAGAAAAAAGTGCTAACTTTTTGATATTTACCAATTTAATCATAGTTTTTTACCGTGTTTGGATAAAATATTTAATAATTTATAAATATAGTTCAAAAATTTCTGTCTTTTACCTTTAAAAGTACTTTTGTAAGGGAAAAAATATACTAATTTTCAACTCTTTCCTGTAAATGTACAAATTCAAAAACAAATCTTAAATTCTGAATGTTAAGCTTTTTCAGATAGTTCTAACCAACGTAAAGTTTTTTCTTCCAAGGTGGAATTTACATTTTCAAACTCCTTGGAAAGTTTAGTAAGCTCATCATGACTTATAGAGGAAGAAGATAACTTATCTGTCAATTCGGTCTTTTTCTTTTCTAGCTTTTCTATTTCTTTCTCTAAAGTCTCAAATTCTTGTTTCTCTTTAAAAGATAGTTTTTTCTTTTCCTCTACAGGTTTGGAAGGCGCTGTTTGCTCTATCGGTTTTTCTTTCGGTTTTTCTTTTGATTTACCATCTGACTGCTTTTCCAACTCTTCCACATGATTACGATAGTCAGTATAGTTTCCTGGGAAATCTTTGATAGTGGCCGAACCATCAAAGATGAAAACATGGTCTATCAGTTTATCCATGAAGTATCTATCGTGTGAAACAATTACCAAAGATCCTTCATAGCCCATCAAGAAAGATTCGAGCACATTGAGAGTAGGGATGTCAAGATCGTTGGTCGGTTCATCAAGAATCAGGAAATTAGGATTGCTGATCAAAACTCTTAGCAACTGAAGTCGTTTTTTCTCTCCTCCGCTAAGTTTATTGACGTAGGTGTATTGAACAGCAGGAGGGAAGAGGAATTTCTGAAGAAACTGAGAAGCGCTGAGAGTTTCTCCATTTCCGATAGGTATATGTTCTGCAACCTCTTTTACAATATCTATCACACGCTGATCTTCTTTAAAATCAAGACCTGTTTGTGAAAAGTACCCAATCTTGGTTGTTGATCCAGGATCAATTTTTCCGCTGTCCGGTTGTATTTTTCCAGTAATGATATTCAGGAATGTAGATTTTCCTGATCCGTTTTTACCTATGATCCCGATTCTGTCTTTCTTTTTAAAGACATAAGAAAAATCATTGATAATAGGCTTGGCAAATGATTTACTTATATGGTCAATTTCGATAACCTTATTTCCTTGTCTGGAAGTCTCAACCTTTAATTCAAGAGCCTGATCGTTTCTGGTTTTGCCAGCCTTTTCTTCCAGTTCATAAAAAGCATCTACTCTGGATTTAGCTTTAGTCCCTCTGGCTTTTGGCTGTCTGCGCATCCATTCAAGCTCTTTACGTAAAAGGTTATTGGCTTTGTCTGTCTCTGCCTGTTCTATGGAAAGACGCTCAGCCTTTTTCTCCAGGAAGAAGCTATAATTACCTTTGTACCGGTATATTTTACCTCCATCCAGTTCCACGATTTCATTGGTTACTCTGTCGAGGAAATATCTGTCGTGGGTTACAAGCAGGAGTGTTGTATTGCTGGTGGAAAGAAATCCTTCTAGCCATTCAACAGTATCAAGGTCAAGGTGGTTGGTAGGTTCATCGAGAATCAACAAGTCAGGACTTTCTATTAATAACCTTGCAAGGGCAATTCTTTTCTTCTGACCTCCTGAAAGGTCCTTTATTTTCTGGTCAAGAATGGTGATGCCCATTTTGCCGATGATCTGCTTTACTTTACTTTCATAATCCCAGGCATTCAGAGCATCCATCTTTTCCATTGCCTTTTGCAGGGCATTCGAATCTTCACTATTGTTTAGGGCATCTTCATATTCTTTGATAGCTAGTAAAGACGCACTTTCTGAGGAGAATAATGCTTCCATCACATTAATGCCTTCTGGGAATTCAGGGTCCTGATCAAGGAAGCCCACGGTTATTCCAGAAGAAACAGCGACATGGCCGCGGTCAGGACTTAATTTGCCCGATAAAATCTGAAACAGAGTAGATTTTCCAGCACCATTTGCACCGACCAGTCCTATTTTTTCACCTTTACTAATACCAAAGTTTAAATCCTGGAATAACCATTTTTCATTGTATGATTTTCCGAGAGATTCGCCTGAAAGATAATTCATTGAGTTGATTTCTTGTAAAATAAAAAGCCTTATTGCATACTTAGAAAGCTTGCAATAAGGCAAAGTAAATGAATATAAGGCAAACTTAAAACACTCTTGCTGTAGCTAGTGAATGTTTATTTACCTCCACTTCCAGATCTGCAAGTGCATTAATGAAGTAAATGTATGAATCGTAAGGGGAGTTATAAGGACTGAAGTATTTATGTACTACTCCATCTGACCAATATTTTGTACACATATAATAGAAAAGATCTGAGGTTTGTAGTCTCGCCCATCTTTCTATCAGGTCTTTATCTCCGGAGTTTTTTACATCCTCTTCCATAGCATATAATTTGGAAAGAGATTCAGATTGCATTGAGTTGCTCAACCAGGCGCTAAGATCTCTTTCTGAATCTGCCCAGGATGTAGTTGCATGTGCATCATAAACATCTTTGATTTGATAATCATCAGCAACTTCTCCAACAGTTTTGAATGAAAAATCTTTATTCTTTAAAATTTCTTCCGGCAGGTGCGCCATAAATTCAAAAATGCCAGTTTCTTTCCATTGGTGTTCACCAAAGGTTTCATAATCCATAAACAGATTAATAGTATCTGCAGATTGAGCATTGTGAAGCCATGAAGCAAATTTTTGCGCAGTAAGCGGATATTCAGGCCAGTCGCTGTTTGAAAATCTGAAAGCAATGTCATCTGATAGTCTGAAGTTTTTAAGAAGACATTTAATTTTCTTGTTGTTGGGAGCAGTATAAACCTGATTGGGTGTTCTACCTTGAAGAAGGCCATCAACACCTTCACAGAGTATTGCTTTGTAGCCCATCTTCTGAATAAAATCAGCCAGATCGTTGTTGTAAATCAATTCTGTGTTTCTGAAAACAACTGGCTCCTGATTAAAGTAATGTTTGATTTTCTTTTCATGAAGTTCTATCTGTCTCACAAATTCATCTTTGGAATAAAGATAGCTTAGTGAGTGGTGATAAGTTTCTCCAAGAAACTCCACACAGCCCGTTCTAGCAAGGTCAATAAAAGACTCCAATACATCAGGTCTGTATTTTTCGAATTGTTCCAGAGCTATTCCACTGATGGAATATGATATTCTGAACTGCTTATTGAACTTTTTGATAAGTTCAAGCATCAGCTTGTTTGCTGGTAAATAGCATTTATCTGATACTTTATTCAGAATTTCTTTGTTTAGTCTTTCGTCCGAGTAATTATGATCATTACCTATATTGAAGAACGAATACTGTTTTAGCCGGTATGGTTGATGTACCTGAAAATAAAAACAAACTGCTGGCATAATCCGAATGATTTTTAAATATTTTTAAAGTACTCTTTTATAAACATCTGCTACTTTATCAGCAGCTTTATCCCATGTTAGATTTTCCAGATCACGGAATGCATCTTTAACTACGGATTCTCTTAGGGAATCGTTCTGAAGCAAAGATATTATATGTCCTGCCATTTTATCAACATCCCAGAAATCAGCTTTCAGTGCCCCGTACAATACTTCTGATACTCCTGACTGCTTAGATATCACGCAGGGAATTCCAAACTGAGCGGCTTCCAAAGCAGATAGTCCGAAAGGCTCTGATACTGATGGCATCACATATACATCAGCAATTGAAAGCAGCTTATGAACTTTCTCTTTATTTAAGAACCCTGTGAAATGGAATTTATTTCCAATTTGTCTGTAAGCACCTGATTCTATGAGTCCTCTTAGTTTATCTCCTGTTCCTGCCATTACAAATCTTGAATTGGGTGCATGCTCTATTACTTTAGAAGCTATGTCAAGAAAATACTCAGGTCCTTTTTGACCTGTAACTCTTCCTAAAAACAGAACAAGTTTTTCAGGAAAATCCTTCGTATCATGAAATACATGAACAGGATCTGCTCCATTGTGAACAGGGTAGATTTTTCTTTCATCTACATCATAATGGTTCTTAGCAATAGAACCTGTGTAACGGCTTACTGGAATTATGGCATCTGCATAGTGCATACCCCATCTTTCGATATCGTAAACCCAGCCTCTGCTATCAGGTCCACCTCTGTCATAGTCCAAAGAATGAACATGAAGCACCAACGGTTTCCCTGACAGGGCTTTGATCTCAATGCCTGCAAGAAAAGTCATCCAATCATGACAATGAATAATATCAAAATCTTTTGTCATTGCAAGACGAGCGCAAAACTTAGCGTATTCAATCACTTTGTTGATAACATCATCTCCGTAAAGGTCGCCTACTTTGAAGACATTCACATTGGTATCCAACTTGAAGTCTATAGACTTTCCTCTAATGATATCAAAATCTGATTCAGCAGTTTCGTAAGGAAAAATATTGGCCTCTACAGTAGTGACATGGGCAAATTCTTTATAGTATTTGCTGGTGCGGATCTTTTTAAGATTCTCTACTTCGACGTTATTCAGCCCTATCAGTTCCACATTGTTAACCATGTAATTAGGATCTGATTTTGGGATGATCATGGACAGCTCTACATGTTGGGATAAAGCTTTGCACAACCCGAGACAGGCAACCCCAAGGCCGCCATTTATAATGGGAGGGAACTCCCATCCGAGCATTAGTACTCTTGGTTTTCTCATATTAGTCTTTCCTTGAAAAATCTACTTTATAACCAGATAATCAGCGTAGTGTTTTTCTTTTTTTTAAATAAACTTAATTGAACAAAATCAGTTTATCAATAACTCAACATTATAAAAATAGTTTTAGTTGAGACTTTTGAAACCATTGGAAAGTTGCTCAAAGAGAGTATAAACGAATAAAAAAAAAGAGATGTTTTCTATCTTTCTTTTTTAATTGTTAAAAAAAGTTTTTACTCTTAGTAAAGCAAGAAGAACTTTATAGGAAAGTGTTAATAAACGAATTTAAAATTGTACTATGTCTTTTTTATGCAACCTTTTGCCAGGTTTTGCATAAAGGGCTTTAAAATTGTTCTTATGGAAAGTTACATGAATCTAGGGCAGAATCAGATATCTGTTCAACAGTTTCCCGATACAGTTCAAAGCTGGAAACGCGATGGTTATACATTTTATTTCTATTGTACGGAATCTGCGTTAGAGGTGAGTGTTAAAAGCGATAAGGTTATTCGCTTCAGGTATTCTCCCGAGAGCATTTTTCAAAGAGATTTTTCCTATTCAGGTGCTCATAATTATGAGGGAAAGGTGAAAGCCCTGGATATTAAAGAAGATGGAGAGAAGTTTACAATCGGCACTGCCTTTCTTGATGTCGTAATTACCAAACATCGTCTTCTTATTACAATCTTTGATAAAGAAGGTAAAGTTGTGATCGACGATGAAAAGGGGTTTCACTGGGAAGAGCATAAAGACTATGGCGGGGAGATTGTGATGATGAGTAAGAAGGTTCAAAGTGGGGAACATTTTTTCGGCCTTGGAGATAAGCCTACTGATCTGAATCTGAGAGGTAAGAGGTTTGAACTCTGGGGTAAAGATACCTATGGGTTTATGAAAAATGCAGATCCTTTATATAAGAACATTCCGTTTTTTATGGGGCTCCACCACAAGATCGGATATGGAGTTCTTTTTGATAATTCTTTCAGAACTTTTTTTGACTTCGGGTTTGAAAGAAAGAATGTATATAGTTACTGGGCACATGGTGGAGAAATGAACTATTATTTCATCTATGGACCTGAGCTTATGGATGTAGTAGAAACCTACACCAATATGACAGGCAAGCCTGAACTTCCTCCATTATGGTCTCTTGGGTATCATCAATGTAAATGGAGTTACTATCCTGAAAAGGTTGTAAAGAATATTGCTTCGGAGTTCAGAAAAAGAAGTATACCATGCGATGCCCTTTATCTTGATATTGACTATATGGATGGCTTCAGGTGCTTCACCTGGAATAAAGATTATTTCCCTGATCCTAAAGGGTTGACGAACGAATTAGCAAAAGATGGTTATAAGCTTGTAGTCATTATAGATCCGGGAATTAAGATTGATAAAAATTACTGGGTATATCAAGAGGCAATAGAAAAGGATTATTTCTGTAAAAGACAAGATGGCCCGCTTATGCGAGGATCCGTATGGCCTGGAAAATGTAACTTTCCTGATTTTACAAATCCTGAGGTGAGAGAATGGTGGTCAGGCTTGTTTAAAGGCCTTATTGAAACAGGAGTTCGAGGTGTATGGAACGATATGAACGAACCTGCTGTGTTTGAGATTGAAACATTCCCTAATGATGTAAGGCACAACTATGATGGCGATCCTTGCAGTCATAGAAAAGCTCACAACGTATTTGGCATGCAAATGGCCAAAGCCACTTATGATGGTATCAAAAGGTTTCTTGCTCCAAACTATCGTCCTTTCAATATTACAAGATCTGCTTATTCCGGGATACAAAAATATTCAAGTGTATGGACAGGTGATAACGTAGCTTCATGGGAGCATTTGTGGCTTGCGAATGTAATGTGTCAGAGATTAGCTATTTCAGGTATTTCTTTCTGTGGTTCTGACATAGGTGGATTTATTGAAACTCCTTCTGGTGAAATGTATATCCGTTGGCTGCAACTTGGTATATTTCATGCATTCTGCAGAACGCACTCATCTGGTGATCACGGAGATCAGGAACCATGGTCATTCGGGGAAGAGTATGCTGAGTTAGCTAAAAAGACCATTGAATTAAGATACAAACTGTTGCCTTATCTGTATACTACCTTCTGGCAGTATTCAAAATTCGGTACACCATTCTTAAGGCCATTGACATTCCTAGATCAGAGCGATACCGAAACGTATTTCCGCCAAGATGAATTTGGAGTAGGAGATAATCTGCTTGTAATTCCTGTTACTCAGGCTGAAGCCGATGGTCGTTGGTTGTATCTGCCTTCAGGAGTATGGTATTACTTCTGGGACGATGAACGCTTCCACGGAAACATGGAAGTATGGGCAGAAGCAGATCTTAACAGAGTACCTATTTTTGTAAGAGCAGGTTCTATTATTCCGATGTATCCAGTGATGCAATATGTCGGAGAGGTTGAACTGAAAGAATTAATCCTTCATGCTTATTACTATACCAAATCTCATACATCTGTTGTATATGAAGATTCAGGTGATGGGTATGGATATGAACAGGGGCAGTATAATGTAAGAACTTTCAATACCAGTGGTTCCGATAATCAGTTTGTAATTGAGCAATCTGCTCAAGGAGAATTTACTCCAACTTACCATAGTTTTGCTGTTAATGTACACGGTCTGTCATTTGAGCCTAGAAAGTGCGAAGTTGATGGGCAGGAGGTAGCGTTTACTATGGAGAATCAGGATAAAAATGAAATTAAGGTAATGGTTCCGATTCACTTCGGTAAATTAGTGATATCATAAAATGAGTGAAATAAATTTATACCTTGAGCACACTAATTTAAAACCAGTTATTACAGATAAAGACATAGATAAGTTGGTAGCAGAGGCCAAAGAGTTTAGACTCTTTGGCATTTGTGTTCCAACTTTTTGGCTTAAAAGGGCAAAGAGAGAAGTAGGTGATGCGGATATCAGTTTGGTTACAGTAATTGGGTTTCCATTAGGATATCAACTCACAGAAACCAGGCTTGAAGAAATTAAGCATGCCATTGCAATGGGAGCAGATGAACTTGATCTGGTGATGAATATTTCTGCTTTTAAATCCGGAATGGAGTGGTTTAAGATTGATATTGCCAAAGCTGCTAAATGTTGTCACGAGCAACAAAAGATTCTGAAAGTGATAATTGAAACAGCATATCTTACTGATGAAGAGATTGTGAAGGCAAGTAAAGCGGCAGCTGATGCCGGTGCTGACTTTATAAAAACATCAACAGGACTTGCCCCTGCTGGTGCTACTCCTGAGCATATTAAGCTTATAAAACAAAATATTCCTTCAACTACTGGAATAAAAGCTTCCGGAGGAATAAAAACACTAACAGATGTTAAAGCAATGATTGATGCGGGAGCTGATCGCATTGGAACTTCTTCTTCTGTTGCTATAATGAAGGATTATCTTTCATCCTGATTTTTTATACTTATCTTTTCAGGATTAAGGAATCATAATTTTGTGTATTGTTATTCATGAGAGCATTTCTGTTTATTATATTTCTATTGATTGTTGTATCTGCTCAAGCACAACAATCCAATTTTTTTAAGAAAATAGATTTTCGTATCGATATTGCTCAGTACCAATACCCCGAAGATTCAAGAGTTTATAAAGATGAAAAGACTTTGTTTTTTAAAGCGGAAAACAAAGATGAGATCATGGAAATTACTCTATATCCTGAAGAGGGGATTAAGATAAAGCGATTACATGTTGCAGGATCTGCAGACTATATGGTACTTGACTCTTTAAAGGAAATTGGAAATAAATATTTCAGGGGAAAGATAAGATTATTGAATCTTCCGGATATCAGATTCCTCAGATTGGTAATGATTGCAGAGACAGATGCAGGCTTGATCACGGATGAAATTAAGATGAGTCCTTTCTTTGAGACCTTTGTGGGGGCTCCTGTCGAGGCGCAGGATCTTTATATAGGTGAAGACAGGACTATCGAGCTTCCTGCAAAAAATATCTTTAATATCAGAATTCCTTCTGATTGGCAGGTCGCGGGGCCTCTAAAGTTCAGATTGCAAAAAGGAGATAATAATACTATTAAATTTTTTGTTCATCCAGAAAGTGTGGGTTATAAAGACCTGGTTTTAAATCTGAAAACAGTATCTCCTTTTCTGAAAGATAATAATGAACTAAGTTTTGATCTGCCGCCTGTAAAATTAAAATTTAATATCAAGCCCAGTCGCATTGGGTATGTAAATCTTGACAGGAGTGAATTCTTCCTTGATCCTGCTTCTCTCCAAACTGAAGAAGTACAGGTTGATTTTCATAGAAATTTTGAACTTGGAAAAACTTACAGGATAGAAAATCAACAGAAGCCAGGAGGTCGCCTTGTGGCAGAATTGTACACCGTTTCTGTGGTGGGAAACAGTAATAAAATTCTTGCTGTATTGAGACCTTATACACTTCATAAAATGTCAGAAGGTTATCTCTTCATTAAAGACGGTGATGAACTTGAGTTTATTACCAATTTTAATGTATTGGAAAAACCTACAGTGGAGAATATATCTGTACTCAGAGAGGGCCAGGACTGGACAAGCAGCACGGTAGTATATCCTGGGGAAAGGGTAGAAGTGAAGATAGAAGGACGAGGACTTTACAAAGCTGATTTTTATTTTGACGGTGTAAAAGATGTCAGCTATGATACGACAAGAACTTCTGATAACGTTAAATTTTATCTTATTAAAATTCCTACTGATATTATTAAAAGGAGAATTTCTCTTTATATGAATGGCATCATTACTAAGTATGACCTTCAGTTAAGAGAGTTTCAGGTTCCTAAAGCTTTAGGATTTGTAGGGGTGAGTTATGATAAAGAAGTAATACCGCTTTCCGGAAATGTATTTAATAAACCAGTATTAACAAGAGCACCGATTAAAGATGTCAATATTGTGTTTTTTGAAAATAATATTGATACGAAAACAAGATTTTATGGTAAGCAGTATCTGAACATAGAGGTAAGGATCTACAATACTAAAAGTGATCTTATTGAATTTCAGAAGATAGATAATGTAGTAGTATGTCCTGGTGAAGCATCTCCAAGATATTTTTTCTATGATGTAAAAGACTGTAAAAAAGGAGAGATTAATATTAATGATTATCTGCTGCATAAAACCTATGACATGGAGGGTTGGTGGAGGCTGGAGATTACTATAAAACATAATGATCAGAAATATAGTGTCCCCGGATATTCACAGAAAATCACTTTTATTAAAGAAATGATAACAGCCCTGGATCTTCAGGTTTCCTTTCCCACAGGACTCTTAGTGAAGAAATTTTCACAATCAGGTTTTGGTAATTTAACAGGTATAAGTATTGCCTTTCTTGCTCAATTCAGTTTTTATGATCAACAAAAGGTAGGTAAGTTAAAGCCATATAAGATAGGTGCGGGATTTATTGCTTTGGATATATTTAACCTAAGCGAAAATAACAAACAAAGAGATCTTGGATTTGTAGTGCTTGGTTCACTGTTTCCGGTTAGAAAAGAATCTAAGTTTAGTTTCCCTTTGTATGCAGGCTGTGGGTATCTCTTAAAGAATAATACATTCTTTGCTGTATTTGGCCCTGGTGTGACATTCAATTTCTAGATTTATTAAGAGAAAAATAGTTTTTAACAAAACACTTTTACCTTGAATTGAGTTATGCAGCGATGCAAAAGAATACCTCATCCCTAACCCTTCTCCTGAAGGAGAAGGGGACAGTCTACGAAATAAAATATATGATTTTAAAACCGATATATAGCTAATAACATATACATTAAAGTCCCTATCCTTCAGGAGAGGGATTTAGGGTGAGGTCTTTGTGGATATGCAACACACAATCTGTTGAAGGGAAGCAAAAGAGTCAAAGAGATTGGATTGTTTGCTAAATTTTAGCAAAGATGACTTTATGACAAATGAGAATTAACCTAATTTATATAAATCATTTGAATCTGTTGCATACTTTTTCAAATCAGAATCAGTAACTTCTTAATTATTGCAAAATGAAATATAAACTTTTTGGAAAGAGCGGCCTCAGAGTGTCTGAGCTTTGTCTGGGAACTATGACTTTCGGTGGAGACTGGGGATACGGAGCTGATAAAGATGAATGTCAGAAGATGTTTGACATCTTTACAAAAGCGGGAGGAAATTTTATAGATACAGCAAATCGCTATACAGAAGGAACCAGTGAGAAGTTTGTGGGGGACTTTATAGCCACTGAACGTTCTACATTTGTTGTTGCTACAAAGTATTCACTTTATAACAGAATGCATGATGTAAACGCCTCTGGTAACCATAGAAAGAATCTTGTTCAGTCTTTGGAAGGAAGTCTTAAGAGGCTTAAAACAGATTATGTTGATGTTCTGTATCTTCATGCGTGGGATTTCACAACACCTGTAGAAGAGGTATTAAGAGCATTGGATGATCTGGTAAGGGCTGGCAAGGTATTTTATATTGCCATAAGTGATACCCCTGCTTGGATTATATCTATGTCCAATGCTATTGCAGAGTTAAGAGGCTGGTCTTCATTTGCAGGAATGCAGGTAGAATATAGTCTGCTTCAACGTACACCTGAGCGTGAGTTTTTACCAATGGCAAAGCATCTGGATATAGCAGTGACTGCATGGGCGCCAATAGCAGGAGGTGCATTGACAGGAAAATACCTTGGTGGTGGAGGAGATGGCAACAGACTTAAAGCTGACAGTGTAAGATTAAATGCCAGAAATCAGGAAATCGTATCATCTGTAAGAGAAATAGCAGAAGAAGCAGGTTGCTCTTGTGCTCAGGTGGCACTAAACTGGCTGAGACAGAAGAATCAAATTGTGATACCGGTGATAGGCGCAAGAAAAGAAAATCAAATGCGGGAAAACATGGCCTGTCTTAATTTTAAACTCACTCATGATCAGATAAAAAGATTGGATGAGGCAAGTAAAATTGAGCTAGGATTTCCTCATGATTTCCTTGTGAATGACGGTATGAGAAATAATTTGTATGGTGGCATGAGGCATGCTTTGGAAAATCACCGGGAAAAATGGTAATATTTGATTTATGATTTTGGAATTATCTTTAAATACTCATAAGTTTGTAAAACCAATAAGGATGCCCAGGTGGTGAAACTGGTAGACATATACGTTTGAGGTGCGTATGCCGTAAGGCGTGGGGGTTCAAATCCCCCCTTGGGTACTTGGAAAGCAAGAGTGGGGAGCAAGAGCTCACACTCTTGCTTCTTTTTTTATATACAGCTGTTCGACTTTGAAAAACTCACCGTTTATTTAAAAGCAAAAAGTTATAACCTGGAGGTTAATAAACTTTTAAAACAAATTGCTTTTGATTCAGCCATAGAAATACTCTTTAATCTGCCCACTTTAATAAACCAACCGTTTTAGCCAATTTTAAAATGATGACACTGGACGACAATTACGTTAAAATATTATTCCGTTTTCACAGTAATATCTTTGATGAAGAAATGGTCGAAACAATGTGGGCTGCAATTGTTGACAGAGACAAAGGACTTTACAAGCTGGATAGCATTCCGTTTTATGCACCGCTCGTTGCTTCAGATGACGTTGTGTTCGCAGAGTTTGACGACCAAGAACAAATGCTAACTTATCGCAAGACAGTAGAATATTCAGGGAACTCGACAATCCAAATTGTGTTAATGGACAAGTTTACGGACATCAATACAATTCGCGATATGTTTCGGGAACTTGGCTGTGTCTCTGAAAAAGTAAACGAAGGTTATTTTTCAATGGAAATTCCATTTTCTGTTGACTATAAAAATATAAAGCAAAAGCTGGACGAGATGGAAACAAAGGAAATAATTGTATATGCAGAACCATGTTTAGCAGACGGACACAGATATTGAAAACAACTGGCTTATATGGCCTTTTGAAATATGTTTGGAGTGAAGGGGGATTTCTTTTTGAGGTTTTGCAGTGACGATGCAATCGCTATTCTTGTGAATCCTCGTTAATATTATTCTACCAGCCGGTGAGCAATATTGTATTTCGTTTTACAGTTTTTGGCCAATTAACAAAAGCATCCTATAGTTTCAATATATCATCTAATGAGTCTAACACTCTTTGTTCCCAGAGCACTCTGGCTTTAGGCTCACAATGAAAGTTGGCGCCCTCGGTGGCTGTAAATACGATCATTTGTTTCGGGGCTCTGATCATGTCGTATAGTTGCTGTGATTGGCCGGGCCAGAATGATTCATTTTCAGGAGAAGTAATAATTACAGGACAACTAATTTTTTCTGCAATACCAGTCAGGTTATATTTCTGTACCTCTTTATAGGTATCGTAAGGATTGTTGAAACCATAGGGCCTTGCCCGAAAGTTAAACATTATTTCAGCCTCAGGCATTTGTTTAAATCCTTCCAGCATATATTTATTAAACATATCCTTATTGTCAGACTGTAGGAGGTCATGCATTTCTTTGGGGAGATGGGCGGTCCATGAACTGCTTACATCACATACACCAGGGTCTGTCACAATTGCTTTCAAACGTTTTTCATATGCAGCGGCACGAGATACCCAGTACCCGGCTTGACTTATTCCAAGCAATACAATTTTATTGTTATCTACCTCTGGTCTATCGATAATACTATTTATTACTGGCGTTATCACTTTTTCCCAATCGTACCTTAAATGAAGATTTTTTTCGAAGAGCGAACTTCCTTGTCCCGGTCCGTCAAATGTTACCAGGTTATAACCTCTTTCAAACATTCCCGCTCCGCCCATAGTCCACCAGTCGAGTATTGGCCCGTCGCTGCCATTATTAAAAATACATAGAGGGCGTGGTGACTTATCAGATCGGTGGCCTATGAAAAATCCTTGTAGTGTAGTGTCTTCGTATGGAATATCAAATTCTTCATATCTGAAGTCCATCAGCTTCGCCGCTGATTGCCAGCAGAACCGGTGAGTTTTGAAAAGGGACAGAAACTTTTCTGGATGTCCTGCTTCATCCAGGTAATCTGTGGCAGCATAATAATAAGTACTCGCACGCAGAAAGGCATCTCTCGCACTCTCACGGTGTCCTTTCTTTTGGCAATCCTCTGCAGTCATTTTACAGGCATCTGCAAATTTTACATAGGAATTCACAAAACTGATGGCATTGTTTTCGTCGGTAAGATTTTTTATTGCCAGCAATTCCCCTAAGTCGGCAAACTTATAATGAGCTTTTCCCAGTACATTAATAAATTTAAATTCGTTGCTCTCTGTTTTATAAAAATTATGTGTGGGAGGGAGGGAGGGTTCCTGAGCGCTTTTCAGGTCCGCACCTTTTATAGAGTTTCTTCTTTCCATAAATGATGTTTAAAGCCGAATAAACGGAACGAATGAACTGCAAAGATGTTCATTTCGCTATTATATACTTATATTGAATTTAATATGAAAATACTCTAAGCTGGGACATTGAGCTAAAGGATATGAAGATTGTTATGTATGCATGTAAAACCTGTTGAAGCAGGTATTGTCTGATGTCTGGAGGATTATATGTATTCAAGTGCAATCAATTGTTCAGGAAAGATGGGACTAATAGACGTTGAATTTATCGGGAGTATACAGCAAGTTATTAAACTTACTTTCGTTGCAGGCTGAATATACAAGGGGCGTCTGGAAAGCTTGTGTCTTATGTTGGGCTGGTTAGCACTAATGAATAGTGATGCAATCGCTATTATCATGAATCCACGTTAGTTTTATTTTAATTAGCATAGTTTGTGGAAAGGCAAACGAGGACTATTGGGGACATTGATAAGAGGAGGATGAGTATTGAAGGATAATCCTGTATATCAATCCCAGTTCAGACAATTCAGAATTAATCCTGTCTATCTCCTCATCCCATAAATCCCTGTTTAAAAAGAAAACCCTCCGGACTACTTAAAGCCTCGGAGGGTATGGATCTATTCAAAACAGAAAATCCTTTTTTACACCTCTATCTGTCTGGTGACAGTAATGTTGATGATGTTGGAGAATTCACCTACCTGTTCATCTTGAATCTTGTAGATTCCTTTGTAAGACCAGATAGCAGTATCCGAGCCAGAAGACAGAGGATGTGTGTCTATGTAGTCCGGAGTGGAATCGTTGGCGAGGAACACAAACCCTTTACCATCTTTGCGGTCTACATAGATGTCTATAGAATCCGCAGTTCCTTTTTTCCACTTGATGAGCGGACGATGAGCATCAAGACCACCGCTGATTTCAGGCTTCATGGTAATTCTGTCCAGAGTATATTCTGCCCCGATAACGCCGAGATCCTTACCAATGGATTCGTTGTAGTTAGGGTGATTTTTGATTCTCTGCACCAGTTTACCTGTCCTCTTGAAGATACCGGCTTTTACCAATGCAGGTTGATTAAGAGCGGGGATTGAAGCCGGATACGTAAGCGCAACAGCTTCCGAACCATCTGCAAGCAGGTTTTTGAAAGCGACCTTCTGAGCCGCTTCATTCTTTGAATTTTCCACCATTTCGAGGGCATACAAAAACGCTAATGCGTCATTGGAGACACCGATTACCTCTTCCGAGGCGATGCCCACGTTTGCTGCATGGATTTGAAGTTTACCAGAGAAATTTTTAAGCCAGATTGCTTTTTCTTTATCTGCCTTTGGCAGATATCCATTGTTGATTGTCATAGCTGTAATTAAAAGTTTAGGTTTAGATAAAAGTATTAACAGCTTCAATATTAGAGTTTTAATTATTGTTGTGCAACTTTTTTTCTAAGTTATTGCTCCTGGAAGAATAAGAAGCACTCCTGACTCTTCCAAAAGTGTTTCTGAAGCTTCCAGGCTTACTTCTGGAAGCTCCGGAAGTAAGCCTGGAGCGTTCGGGCTTTAGCCCGGAGGTTGTCTCGTCCTGAAATAGGTTTACAGGTTTAAACCCTGTAAAAGATGACAGAAATTAAATTTTTAAAGAAAAGAGGCAGAGGAAAAAGAAAGAATACTCAGCCCTATGATATTGGATTAAAGTTGCAAATTATCCAGGAATATCAGTCTGGAGGCATTACCTTTAAAATGCTTTCAAAGAAATACAACATCAACAAGTCGGTGATAAGTTATTGGGTACGAAAATCTGAAGGCAGACTCAGTGCATTAAAATCAATTACATTTAAAAAAGTGGAATTGAATCAAGAGGAAAAGAAAGATCAAAATCAAGAAAT